>CAOJVB010000015.1 GCA_948444845.1 uncultured Clostridiaceae bacterium
ATCACTTATTCAATTTTTATTTCTTTTGTTTCACATCAATTGTAACACTACAATTGTTTTGATAAAGTTCGACATTGTTTTTAGAAGTATCTTTTTAATAATCCTTCAAATCCTCTTCCATGTCTTGCTTCGTCTTTGCACATTTCGTGTACTGTATCGTGTATTGCGTCATATCCTAATTCTTTTGCTCTTGTTGCTAATTCTTTTTTTCCCATACATGCTCCACATTCTGCTTCTGCTCTTAGCATTACATTTTTCTTTGTGTCTGGGTATACTACTTCTCCTAATAATTCAGCAAATTTTGCTGCGTGTTCTGCTTCTTCAAACGCATATCTTTTGAAGGCTTCTGCTATTTCTGGGTATCCTTCTCTATCTGCTTGACGGCTCATTGCTAAGTACATTCCTACTTCTGTACATTCTCCCATGAAGTTATCTTTTAATCCTTTTACTACCTCTTCATCTAAACCTTGTGCTACTCCTATTACGTGTTCATCTACGTAATTATTTCCTTGTGCCTCTTCTTTTAATACAAATTTTTCTTTTCCTGCTCCACATTGTGGACATTTTTCAGGTAGCTCCTCCCCAAAGTGAATATAACCACATATTTTACATACATATGCTTTCATAATTTTACCTCCTATATTTTATTTTTCAATAATATGATTTTTAATCATTTATTGCTTTTTACATTTTTCACATAAACCTGATAACATTATTTCTTGTTTATCAAATTCTGCATTAATTGTGTTTGCTAGATTTTGTAGTTCATTTTTTATTTTTTTGCTTTCTTTTTCTTCTAGCTTTATATCAAAAATTTTATGACAGTTATTGCATTCAAAATGTATATGATTTTCTTCATTTCCATCATATCTATATACACCATCTTCACATTTTATTTTCCTTATTTGCCCACAATTACATAGCTCTGATACATTTCTATATATTGTTGCAATTCCTATATTGGGAATTTGTAATTTTAAATCTTCATATAGCATATCTACTGTTGGGTGATCTCTTCTCATTTTTATAGATTCTAAAATTACTTCCCTTTGTCTACTATATTTCTTCATAACTATCACCTTTATTTTGATAATGATTATCATTATTATATTCTTTTTTTGAAAATTGTCAAGTGGTCTTTTAGTTTATTTTTATTATTTTAATTAAAATTTTCTATAATCAAGAAATATTTATACTATAGGATTTATAGTTAAGAAAATAAATTTACTCTAGGAATGCTACCCAAAAGTGACAGATACCCCAATTGGAAACGTCCCCAATGGGAACGAAAAAAATACTTGCTCTTTCACATCCTTTATGATAGAATAAAGTCGAAATATAAAAGATATTCTATTTTAAGGAGGATATAAGTATGGAATTAAATAAATGTAGCCGTTGTGGTGCCTTTTATACTACTTCAAATAATGTGTGCCCTAATTGTGTGCCTAAGGATAATTGTGACCAATTAACATTAAAAAACTTTTTAGCTGAAAATGAAATGCCAGCTTCAATGGAGGCTTTATCTGCTGATACTGGTATATCTGTTAAGAATTTGAATAGGTATTTGGCTGATAGTGATATAAATGTTTGCTTATAAACTTATAAAAGGTGGTTTCATTCGAAACCACCTTTTTATTATTAATCCTCTATTAAGTCCTTATATATTTGTTCTGAATTTTCAGTTGCCTTTGGTATAGTGATCTTTTCTACTTCGACTTTCCTTCCTAAATAATATTCTTCACCATTAAATTTCATATATGGGTAGGGATTTGATATTGTTCCTTTATACAATGTAATGTAAGCTAATACATTTCTACTTATTATGCCAATATTTATATAGTCATCCAGAAGACACATATTATCTAATATAGTTAACTCATAATCTTCATCTTTAATTCCTATTTTTCTAATTATAGTTGGTAAATCTTTTAACCTTAAGTCAAACCATTCTTTTAATACTTTTTTTAAAATACTCCGAATTTCTAAATCAGTTGTTGTCTTCTTAGGTTCTAACTTTCCATTAATCACTTTCATAGTTACTCTCCTTTCCAATTGGAACTATACAATAAGTTAATAGTTACTTTATTAAACTACTTTGTAGTACTAAATAAGAGTTTAAAACTACTATGTTGTTATTGGAACCACCTTTTATTTAATCTTGATATTTTTCTACTGATTCTACATTTACTTTTTCTATAACTTTCTTTTGTCCATTATGCTTAATTAAAGTTGCTTTGAGAGTCTTATTGCTTTTATTGTACCGAAATCTTATTGTCTTATAGCCACTATATGTTGTTCTAAGTTTTCTATTTTCTCCTTCATTCGTTATTACCTCTAAACTATAAAATTTCCTTTTCCACATAAGTTGTATCCTCCTTTAGTTTAATAATAATTAAATCTAATTTTATATATTTTATATCATAGTTATATTAACATAACTTGAAACAAAAATCAAGTATAATATTTTATTTTTATACGTTGTTCGCTTGAATATTGCAAAATTATGTTATATTATATTTCCAACCTTTCATTGTCAGAAGGTAGTCTTTTACTTAAAGATGGAAAGGGGTGGAATGTATGACTAATTCCGAACTTATTTTGCGATTAGTAGAAATGCTTTTACAAGAAGAAGAAGAAGAAACTATGAAAGCAAAACTTGATCAAGACAAAACTAAAGATAAATGTATTGAATAGTACATAAGTTAAAAGTAGGAGTAAAATTGCAGATAGCTCCTACTTTTTATTTTATATATAAAAAACAACGTACATAATTGCAGTATGTACGTTTAAATATATGACATCTTCCGAACTTAAGACATCTTTAATGTAAGTATATAATAACACAATTTATAAAATCTGTCAAATAAGTTTTTTAGTTTCCTGTACTCCTATATCTATTTAACCCCCAATTCCAAATTTTTACTGCTATACTTAAAAAGATAATTGCTACTATTGGTGATAGATACATTAGCCAGCCATTTTCCTTTCCTAAGTAGTTTAGTGTTGGGTAGTATGTTGCAAATACGAATGGGAATATGAAGGTTATTAGTATTCGTATGAATTTGTTATATATTTCGATTGGATATTGGGCAAAGGTGTATATTCTGAATACTGACCATATTATTTCGTTTGATTTGTAGGTGTAGAATGATGTTACACTAAAGGCTATCATTATTGCTCCTATTATTAGTGCTCCTGAAAGGGCAAATATTATAATTTTAGCTATTAGTATAAAGGTTATATTTATTTGTAATTTTATTAGCATGCTTATTATTAGTACTAGGCTTATTGCCATATATCCAAATGCTGTAAAAGTTTTTGTGTCGCCTATTACTGATATTAATGGGTGTATTGGTCTTAATAAAAGTTTGTCAAAGTCTCCATCTTTTATATATTTAGGACCTATGTCGTATATACTATCAAATAGGAAATCTACTATTGCTATGGTTAACATTGTTATTCCATATAATAATAGTAATTTATCAAAGGTCCAATCTGCTAAACTTTCTGTATTTTGAAATACTATCCATATAAAAATTAGTTCTACTACTTGTGTTAATAATTGTGATATAATTCCAACTATGAAATCTACTCTATATTCCATCATACTTTTTATTGAGCATGCTAGCATTGAAAGATATATGCTTATATTCTGTTTTATTTTTGTCATTTTATCCTCCGTTTATCGTTATTTTCTTTACTGCTTTATTGAAAAATGCTTTTGCTACTGCGTACATAATTATTGCCCATATTAGTTGTTTTCCTATTATTCCTAATATTTCTATTCCTTGTATTTTTCCTAAGTATATATTTATTGGTGTATAGAAAAATTCTTTAAATGGTAATATATTTGCTATTTTTTGAAAAGCCTCTGGGAACATTGTAAGTGGTGCAATTAATCCTGAAAATATTGATATTATTGATTTTCTTAGTATTTGCATTCCCCATGTGGCATTTGTGTAAAATCCACAAGTTCCTATTATCATTTGTAAGAAATATGATATAGGTATATTTAATAATAAAATACATATAAAACCAATAAATGCCCATATATTTACTGGCATTAATACTGTCCAAAATATATTACATACTACAAATGTAAGTATTGCTGTTAATAAGCCAAATCCCATCTCTCCTAATTCTTTCCCAAAATAATATTGAAAATATGTTATAGGATTTAGTAATTCTCTTGATATATATCCTTTTCTAATTGAATAGGCAATGTCTTCGTTTATTCCCCATAATGACATTGGTACTAATGTGACTACTAATATATAATATGTAGCTATTTCATTTATAGCAAAGCCATCTATTTGACCTGTTTGATTATATATTGCATACCATACAAAAATATATACTACTACTTCTACAATTCTGTTAAGTGTGAAAAGGAATAATACTGATTTATATTGTAGGTATTCTTTTATTCCCATTTTACCTATTTTTAATAATGTGCTTAACATACTACTTCTCCTCTGTAAATTTCTTTTAATATTTCTTCTAATCCTTGCTCATGTACGTGCATATCCACTATTTCACAAAAGTTTGAAATTCTATTTACTACGTTCATTATTGTTGTTTTATCATGATTAAATTTTATTTTTAAGAAGTTTTCAGTTTCTTCTATTACTTCAAATTCATCTTCTAATGTTTCATTTGTTATTAATGCATTTTTGTTTTTTATTGATATTTCTGCTAATACTTGTTTTCCATATGTATCTTTAAAAGCTTGTTTTTCGCCATCGTATATTATGCTTCCTTTATCTATTAGAATAATTCTATCACATACTTCTTCTATATCTTTTAGGTCGTGTGTTGTTAATATTACTGTTGTATTTTTTTCTTTATTTATATCTTTTATGAATTTTCTTATTCTTTCTTTCACTAATACATCTAAGCCTATTGTTGGTTCATCTAAGTATACTATTTTAGGATTATGTAGGAAGGTTGCTGCTATTTCGCATCTCATTTTTTGCCCTAAACTTAGATTTTTTACGGGTTTATTTAGTAGTTCATCTAGCTCTAATAAATTTGAGAATTTTTTTAAATTTTTTCTATATTCGTTTTCTGGTATTTTATACATTTTCTTAATTAGTCTAAATGATTCTATTACTGGCAAGTCCCACCATAGCTGTGTTTTTTGTCCAAATACAGCTCCTATTTGTTTATTGTTTTCTATTCTATTTTCATATGGAACTTTTCCATTTACTATAACCTCACCTGAAGTTGGTGTTAAAAGACCTGTTAGCATTTTTATTGTTGTAGATTTTCCTGCCCCATTTTCACCAATATAGCCTACAAGTTCTCCTTCTTCTATATTAAAGCTTACTCCTTTTACTGCTTTAAATTCTTTGTATTTTGGGTGAAATAAGTGCTTTATATATCCTATTATTCCACTTTCTTTATCACTTGTTTTGTATACTTTTTCTAAATCTTTTACTTCAATAATTGACATTTTTCTTCTTCCTTCGCTTTATTTTTTTATATTTTATCATGAGGTTTCTTAAAATAGAATAGGTTTTGTTTACTTTTTTACATAAGAAACCCTCACCTGAATTACAAGTGAGGGTATTCTATAACTTTATTCATTTTTTAAATCAAACATTTCTCTTAATTTCCCTTCGAGCACTTTTGTCTCTATACATTCACAGTCATCTACTTTAATTCTTATATTCATATTTTCATCTTCAGATTTTTCTATTTCGATACTCTGTATTATGCTGTTTACTATCTTCCTTTTTTGCTCTCTGCTGAGTTTTACCATATCTTCTCCATTGTCCTTCATAATATTTATTACAGAATCAGCAAAATAATTATAAAAAATAGTATTTACATATTTTTCACTTCTGAGAATAACTTTATCTTTGATATTACCTCTTCCCGCCATTTGCTTTATCATACTATTCTCATATTTCCATGATGTGTTATCGAAAGTATACCACATAGTAGCATTGATTATTTCAATTATTATATATGGTATAATCATTCCACAAAGTATTGTAGTTCCCATTATTTGGCTTATTACACTTAGTACTGAAACTATTATAAGTCCGCCTATTGTTGACATAAACATAAAGAAATTTGACATTCCTTTTGCAATTTTTGCTCTTCTTTTTAACTGTTTGATAGTAAGCTCCCGCTTCTTTTCTTTCTTCATTTTAAAATCCTCCTTAAATATTAATTTTATTTAATTGACTATTTACTTTCATAACTCTCCTTCATAGTTCTAAAATAGGAGTTTTATAATTTTTATGTTATTCTATTACATTTTTTCTTATTTTTCAAGCTTTTCTATTTATTTTCAATATTTTCCTATCTTAAACGTTTTTTTATTTTTTATAGAGTAGTGAAACTCCTTGTTTATAAATATTTTTTTAATCTTAATGTGCGACTGGAATAATTTTAGAAATTCTTAGCGAAGTTTTTGGGGGATGTTCGTGGCGCTGCTTTATTATAAAGGAGCGAGCACAGAAAGGGTCCCGAAAATTGAGCTTAGAATTTCTTAAATTATGTAAGAAGCCTTTAAGATTAAAAAAATATTTATAAACAAGGAGTTTCACGGCTTATTTTAGTGCAAAACATTAAACAGTAGCTTTTATATCATTCTATTATCTCTAATATAGTTTCTTCTTTCTCGACTACTTCATCTGATATTTTTATAATTCTTTCTAACTCTTTTTTTGCCTCTTCATATTGTTCTTTATTTGTATATAATGTTGCTAATTTTTCATTTACTTTTACTGTATCTCCTACTTTTTTATTAAGCACTATTCCTGCTGTATAATCAATTTCATCTTCTTTTTTTGTTCTTCCTGCTCCTAGTTTTGAGGCTAGTTTTCCTATTTCTTCTGCGTTTATTTCTTTAATGTAGCCATAATTTTTGCTTAGAACTTCTATTTCATATTTTGCTTTTGAAAATTTCTCAGTATTTTCTATATATGCCATATCTCCGCCTTGATTTCCCACAAGTTCTACAAATTTGTGGAAAGCTTTTCTAGTTTTTATTGTGTCTTTGATTTTATTTTTGTTTTCTTCTATATGTTCTCCCTTTCCTGCTAGTTTTAGCATATAGGCACCTAACTCCAACACAACCTTTTCTACATCTTCTGGCATATTTCCTTTTAATGAATTTACTGCTTCTATTATTTCTAAGTTATTTCCTACTGCATATCCTAGTGGTTCGTTCATGTTTGTTATTATACATATTGTTTCTTTGTTTGCTAGCTTTCCTATTTTGTTCATTTGTATTGCTAGTTCTTTTGCATCAGTTATATTTTTCATAAATGCTCCACTTCCACATGTTACATCTAATACTATTTTATTTGCTCCTGCAGCTATTTTTTTACTCATTATGCTTGAAGCTATTAATGGTATGCTACTTGTACATGATATAGCGTCCCTTAAAGCATATATTTTTTTATCAGCTGGTGCTAAATTGCCTGTTTGTGTTATTAGGCTTATTCCTATTTTTTTAACATTTTCTTTAAATTCTTCTATACTAAGGTTTATATTATAGCCTGGTATCGCTTCTAGCTTATCTGCTGTCCCTCCTGTAAATCCTAAACTTCTTCCTGACATTTTAGCTACATTTACACCCATAGAAGCCATTATTGGCATTAATATTAGTGTTACTTTATCGCCTACACCTCCGCTTGAATGTTTATCTACTACTGTTCCTAGGTCAGATAAGTCTAGCATTTCTCCTGAAGATGCCATTTCTAAAGTCATGTTTGTAATTTCTTCTTCGTCCATTCCATTAATATATATTGCCATTATTAATGCAGATGCTTGGTAGTCGGCTATTTCACCATTTGTGTAACCTTTTATAAAGTATTCTATTTCTTCTTTATTTAGCTTTTTATTATCTCTTTTTTTCTCTATTATTTCTAATATATTCATTTGTTTTACCTCTTTACCCTTTTATATACTATGTATTTTTTACTATTTTAAAAGTAACTTTTTCATTTCAATTATATTGTAAAATGGAATGTTTATCCCTTCTTCTGCAAGTCTTACAACTCTTAGAGCAATAGTTATTATTTCATTTTTTACTATTTGAGGAATTTCCACATCTACATTTGAATTTATATATTTTTCTGCTATATATTCTTCAGTTGTTGGGAATATATTTTGTATTAAAAATACTGCTTTCTTTCCTAACACATTACCAAAAACAAAATTATATACTGGTCTATTTCCAGCTTTCATTTTCTTGTTATTATAAATTTTCATATATTTATTATATTTAGTTGAAATGGGTACGAACCATATTATTTCTTTGTCTTTTCTATCTCTAAAGCAAAAATAGCAAGGTCTTTTTGTTCCACTTTCTTTATTTTCCATTAAGTTATATCCTCTAAATATATCAAAAAATTCATCTTTTATAAAATAAAACTTTCCGTCTTCAATTAGCATTCTTTCTCTCCTTTTATGAAAATATGGGATCTAAAAATTAATTTTATAGACCCCACATTTTACTATAATTAACATTTTTTCACCTGCACATTTATATCTCGCAAGCAGGGTTGCGGTTCACATTTTTTCACCTATCCATTTATTCGACGCAAATAGGGTTGCGACTCACATTTTTAATTATAGTAGATATTAAATATCTACTACTATTATATTCATTATAACTCTTTTTATTTATAAAAGTCAATTCCTTTTACATAACTTTTTGTAAATATTTTTTCGTTTCTCCTTCGTCGTTATCATCAAATGTAAAATTCCATTCTCCATTTAAGTTTTGCCACTGTCTTCTTACAAATTGTGGTCTTGGATAATCTTTTATATAGCATTTCATATTTTATTCCTCCGCTTTTTTGTATTTATAAGATAGTTTTTCTATTGCATTTATGAATTTTTCTCCATCTTCACAGTATATTTTAGAATCATGGCTTGTGTTTGTTATATAATCCATTTTTAATAGCTTTTTACATATTTTTTCTCCATGTATTGTGCTTGCATCTGCCATTACTTTTTCTATTTTTATATTTCTTTTTTGTAACGTATTAAACAAGTTTATTGAGCCTTTTAGCAAAGTTGTTACTACTTTATAGTTATTTCTATATTTCTTATCTATTGATATAGATGATAAATATATGTAATATGATTTATTGTCTTCATACTCTTCTATTTGATTATATTTTACATCTGCTTCATTCATTTTGTTTTCATATATGGCATAAAATACTTCCTTTTTTAGTGGTAATATATTTATACTTGCTATTATGTGGTTATTAGAATTTCTTACTCCTATACAAGTTAGGTTATTCTTTCCATACCAGTTTAGCACTTCTTTTGCTGTAGTTATATTTTCATTTGGAAAATATGAATGTTCTATGTCTTCCATTGTTTCAAAATCTTCTAAAGTAAATTTATATTCTATTTTTAGTTGTTCCATTTTTTCTACTTCCTTATTATATATTTTTTAATTGTAATATATCATAACAAATAGAAAACAAGAATAAAATTTTCTAAGCTCATTCTTCGCTAAGAAAATCTAATTCTTCCATAACTATCTTCTAAGGAAACTCACCGCTATCGCGGATGACTTTCCTAAGAATATAGAAAAAAGAAATCGCTTTTAATCACTTTCTAATTTTCATATATTTCCTTAAGTTTTTCCAAATTTTCTATAACTGAATTGTAACCATATTTATAACATGATTCTAGCTTGTTTACATCCAAAAGACCTACTTTATCTGTGTATACATTCAGCACAAAGTCACTCATTTCTAAACTTTCTTCTGATATTTTGCTTCCCATTATATCTATTGTTTTCATTACTATATCCATTATATTGCTATCTTCTTTTATTGGGTCTGAGTGGAATTTTACTGCTATTACTTTGTCAGCTCCTTGCTTTTTTACTTCGTTTACTGGAATATTATCCAAAGTTCCTCCATCCATAAAGCTATGTGTTTCGTCTTTATATGGGCTAAATACTGCTGGAAAACTACTGCTTGCTCTTACCGCTTTTCCTATGGTTGCATTTGTTATATATTGTTCTTTGTGGCAGTTCTCTTTTGGTATATTGTTTGTGAATACATATTCTTTTGAATTCATAATATCTACTGTTGGAATTACAAGTGGCATTTTTATTTGAGATATACTTTCAATATCTCGTTTTTTTGCTACTTTATTGAATATTTCTTCTAGTTCTTCTCCATTTCTTAAGCCTGTTATTGTTTTATTTTTGTTTTTTAAATATCCTTTTATTCCTGTTAAAATAGGTTTTGCATTTGCTCCTATTATATCTTTCGCATATGTTTTAAACAATATGTATATATAATATGGTGAATATCCCATTGCATATAATGCTGCAATCATACTTCCTGAGCTTGTTCCCCCTATTATATCTACTTTTATATTATTATCTTCTAATGCTTTTAGAACTCCTGCATGTGCTATTCCTCGTATTCCTCCACCAGATAATGCTAAACCTAATTTCATAAACTTCCCTCCTACATATTTATATATATTATTTACAAATATTATATATATAAACATTGTAAGAGGCTTTTTATTTTCTTATTTTTTTACTTCTTTACTATTAAAATATAAGTCTTCTGGGCATACGTCTTCTCCATCTTCCCATTCTATTGTTTCTCCACAAGCATGAACTTTTTTAAAATATTCATAATCTTTCAACTTTGAAAAACATTCATATTGTAAGTTTGGTTCCATATTATATATCTTTTCTTCACCATTTTCATAAATTAGTAATAATTCATATTTTTCTAATATTTTTACATCTTTTATATTAGGTGTCATATCTTTACCTCCTTATTTTAATGGTTCTATTTTAAAACCTTGTTTTCCTTGAATGAATAAATTCCATAATCTTCTCAATTCATCCTTATGTATTTCTATCCATGCTTGCAATAATTTTCTCTGGCTATTTGGTAAATTTCCTTCTATAATATTTCCTTCTAAATCGTTGCTACATGTTCATTATAAAACGCATGTATATGTGGTTTGTTATGTTTTATATTGTCTTTAAAATACATTCTAATATCTATACCATAAAATTTGGATATGCTTGGCATTTTTCTACCTCCTATTTTAACATATTGTTTTATATTTTTCAACTAATTAGTAAAATCAAAATCCTGTTCTTGGTAATTTATTTTTTGATTTATTGGTTATTTGTATATCTACTATTTGTTCGTTTTCTACTATTTCTACTAAATATTCTTTATTATTTAGTTCATAATTTTCGTCTGCTTTTGTTTCTTTTATGGTATATATTCCTTTTTCTAGTTTACTTGTTATTGCTATTCCTTCTTCATTTGTTATTACTTTTTCTATTACATTTTGGTTTTCATCTATTATTTCAAATTCAACGTTTGCAATTGGTGAACCTGCTTTTTGTCCTGTTATTTTGTTGTCGTCTTCGCTTATTTTTGTTATTTGTATTTGTCCTTTTATTCTATCGTTTTTTACTTCTAGTGTGGTTTCTTTGTTATGCTCTACTTTTGTTTCTATTTTTTCTTCATTTAGTATATATTTGTCATTTGTTTTTATTTCTTTTAAAGTGTAATCGCCTATATCTAAATTTTCTACTACTATTTCTCCATTTCCATTTGTTGTATATTTATTTATATAGTTTTCTTCATTGTCATATAGTTCAAATTCTACTCCTTCTAATTTTACCTCTTCATTTTCACTATCAACTTTTATTATTTTTAGACTTCCTTTTTTTCTTAAGTTTTTTACTTCTATTTTTGTTTCTTTATTCCATTCTATTTTTATTTCTATTTCTTCACTATTTAATACATATTTATCATTTGTTTTAGTTTCTTTTAATATGTAATTTCCTATATCTAAATTTTCTACTACTATTTCTCCATTTTCATCTGTTGTGTACTTGTTTATCAATTTCCCTTCATTGTTATATAGTTCAAATTCTACTCCTTCTAATTTTATTTGCTCATCTTCCATATCTTGCTTTACTATTTTCAAGTTTCCTTTTTTACGTGCATTTTGTATTTCTAATAGGGTTTGCTTGTTCCATTCTATTTTTATTTGTATTTCCTCGTCGTTTAATATATACTTGTCATTTGTTTTTACTTCTTTTAGTATATATGTTCCTATATCTAAATTTTCTACTTGTATTTCTCCATTTTGATTAGTTGTTAATTTTTCTATATATTTTCCTTCACTATTATAAAGTTCAAATTCTACTCCTTCTAATCTTATTTCTCTATTTTCTATATCTTCTTTTACTATTTTTAGATTCCCTTTTTTGCGTGCATTTTTTACTTCTAATACTGTTTCTTTGTTCCATTCTACTTTTACTTCTATTTTTTCATCATTTAGGATATATTTGTCATTTGTTTTTACCTCTTTTAGAGTATAATTTCCTATGTCTAAATTATCAACTTTTATTTCTCCATTTTTGTCTGTTACTAATTTTTTTATTAACTCATTTTTATCATTATATAGTTCAAATTCTACTCCTTCTAATCTTATTTTATTGTTTTCTAAATCTGTTTTTAGTACATTTATTTTTCCTTGTTTTTTATCGTTTTCTATTGTTATAGTGCTTGTTTTTCCCCATTCTAATGTTACTTTATTTTCTGTAGGGTTTAATATATATTTATCATCTACATTTATTTCTTTTATTTTTACTGTTCCTGGCTTCATATTTTTTATTTCTATTATCCCATTTTGATTTGTTGTGTATTCTCCTAAGTTTGCACCTTTTTCATCAGTTAATTTAAATGTTACATTTGGTAATGGCTTTTTTGTTTTACTATCTATTTTAGTAATTTTTAAATTTGCATTGTTACTATTTATATTTAAGTTTGTATGTGTAGAGGCTAACTCATAGCTACATGTATATGTTACATAGCTTTGTGCAGAAGGTATTGAACTCTGTGCATGATATATTGGGCATGTTTTTACTTGGGCATCTATTATATTTATTTTTCCATTTATATTTTCTTTTATATTTCTTGTTGGAATTGCAATTTTGAATGTATTACTTGTGAAACTTGAATTTTCTTTGTTATTTGAATCTAATATTTTTGTTCCTGAAATAAAATTTTCTATTGATACTTTATAAGATTTTAAAGTTCTATTTGCTGTTACTTTATAGTTTTGAATATAATATTCTACTCCATTTATATTTTCTATTTTCTTTTCACCATTTGTGCTCACATTTACGTTTGGGCTTTCATATACTTCTTTTCCATTTATTCCATATTCATATAGTGTTTGTGCTATATCTAATGCTTTTCTTCCTCTTCTTTGTATGGTTTCTACTGTATTTCCATCTACACTTCTATTTCCTAATATGTATTTATCTTTTGGCGCTACTCCTTCCTTATAAGAGTGAAGTGCTATTTTTGTTGCTGAATAAAAATCATCATCATTTTCTATATTCCATTCTGTCCAACTTGATCCCATATAGCCTTTACTTAGTATTCTCCAAATTACATTGTCTGTTTCTTTAGATATACTTGCATTATATGAGTTATAGCCTGTTCCTACTCCTTCTTTTGCTGGTTCTACACAAAATGCGGGGTATCTATTTCCTGTTTGGGCATCTATATAATATACATACCATACTATTTTATAGCTCCATTTATTATGGCTTGCCATCCAATATTCTACTAGTGAATGGCATTCATGGTCTCCTAATAATGTCACTGTATCTCCTTCTTTTATATTTGCATTTACTACATTTAAGTTTGTTATCATTGTTATTAACTCTATCATTAGTATTATTATGCTTATTATTTTTCTTGCTTTTTTCATTTTTTCCTCCATCTAATATTTCTTAAAATTATATTTAAATTATAGGGTCAAGCATTGCTCGTTCGTGTATATCCATATATGTTAATCAATTCGTATATAATTTTCTGAATAACAGACGAGTTGATAGCTCGACCCTACAATATTTTTGTTTTTTCGACAAAAATAAGGGCTTTGATAAACTTTAAAATTTTGTTTATCTTAGCCCCTATTCTTTTTTTGTGTAAGGTTTCTTACACTTTTCATATTTTATACATATTTCTTATATGTAAATTATTCAGCTGTATATGGTAACACTGCTATTTGTCTTGCTCTTTTTACTGCAATAGTAATATCTCTTTGATGTTTTGCACATGCTCCTGTAGCTCTTCTTGGTAATATTTTACCTTTATCATTTATAAATTTCTTTAATTGATCTGCATTTTTATAATCTAATACAAGATTTTTATCAGCACATAAAGGACATACCTTTTTTCTTACTTTTTTAAATCTTGGGTTATAATCTTCATCTACATTATTATTTCTATTGTTTCTTTTTTGTTTTTTATCTGCCATTTCGTTTTCCCCCCTAACTTGAATAATTAATGAATATTGAATAATGAATATTGATTAATGAATAATATATGAGTAAAAAAATTATTCATTTTTCATTCTTCATTATTAATTATTCATTACTAGCATTTATGCTAGCACCTAAAATGGTAGGTCGTCTCCTGAAGATACTTCAAAGTCAGAAGCTCCTTGGCTTGGTTCTGGCATTGTTCCAAATGTTGCATCAAAACTTCCTCCAGCTTCGCCTTCTCTTTTGCTATCTGCAAAATATGCTTCTTCTGCTACTACTTCTGTTATGTAGTGTTTTTGTCCTTGGTCATCATCCCAAGTTCTTGTTTGTATTCTTCCTATTACTCCTACTTGTTGACCTTTCTTGAAGTATTTACTACAGAATTCTCCTAGTTTACTCCATGCAACTATGTTTATGAAATCTGCTTGTCTTTCTTCTCCTGGTCTTATAAATCTTCTATTTACTGCTAAACTAAATGATGCTACTAATGTGTTGTTAGCTTGTGTATATCTAACTTCTGGGTCTCTTGTTAATCTTCCCATTAAAATTACTTTGTTCATATTTTTCTACCTTACCTTTCGGCCCCATTATTCATCAACTTTTATTGTCATGAATTTAATTACTTCATCTGTAATTCTATAATTTCTCTCTAATTCTGATATTAAAGATGTATTTGCTTCAAAGTGGAAAATTACATAGTAACCTTCTTTATTTTTCTTTACTTCATAAGCTAATCTTCTTTTTCCTAGCTCTTCTGCTTTTTCTACTTTACCGTCAGTATTAATTAATGTTTCGAATTTTTGAACTAATGCTTTAATTCCTTCTTCATCAACATTTGGATTAATAATGACAACACTCTCGTATTTATTCATTATTCTTCACCTCCTTATGGTTTTGTAACCTACATATTATAAATGTAAGTAAGGATGTTATATCAAAAAAGCTATTTTTTGTATAACGTTACTATTTTATCATGTTTTTATGTAGTTTACAAGGGTTTTATTAAATTTTTGTAATTATTTTTTATTACAATTTTTCTATTTCTTCCTTTGTTAAATTTGTTGCTCCTATAATTGTTTCTATATCAATATCTTTACTTTTCAAATATCGTGCTATTTTTATTTCTGCCTGCTTAGTTCCTTGTTCTATTCCTTGTTCTATTCCTTGTTTTAGTCCATCTTCTATGGCATGTTCCATCATATTTCTTTCATCTCTTATTGCTTTTTCTTTTAATTCCGCTATTAGCCTTAGTTCTTTATCTTTACTTATTTCTTCTAGTTCTTCCATTGCTTCTTTTATCTCTTCATTTTTATTCATAATCTCTAATACCTCCTTATTATTAGGATTATCTAAGAAAAGCATCCATTGTGTTAATTTATCATTTTGATTGCTTTTCATCATTCTCCTTGCTTTTGGTATTTCTATTATAAATAATTCAAATTTGTCTGTCAAGTCTAGTGCCATACCTGTTGTTTCTTCTATTATTTTCCAGCTTGTACTTACTTTTCCTATTTCCTTTGTTTTGTCAAATTCATAATCTAATATTATTATTCCTATTACTTTATTTAATTCTTTGTATGGCTTTCCTTTTTCTAGTTGGCTACTAAATATTCTACTCCAATAATATAAAAATCTTTCTGCTGTATCTTTATTGTCAGCAAGTTGTATTTCTATATCACATATTGCTCCATCATCTAATATTGCTTTTAAGTCTAATATTCCTAATTTTTCTTCTGGGTATTTTCCTATAATATGTCTGTCTTCTAATTGTATTTCTTTTATTTCTTCTTTTGTTATTGATGAAATTATGGCTTTTGTTATTCTTTCGTTTCCTTTTTTGAATAAAGAATGAAATACTACGTCTATCTTTGGTTTTAATAGTTCTATTTTATTTTCCATATGCATTTTCCTTTCATGTTTTATATTTTAAATTGCATATATTATTTATGTTTTCACCTCCTATTTTTAAATTTAATTCTTGATTATTTTTTGGATTATATAATTTATTTATATTTAGAATAAAAACTGATTAAATATTTTTTGTAAGATTTATATTTTGAATAAATGTGATGTTTCTATTTCTTTAGGAAAATAAATTTTGAAATAATCTTTTTCTTATGATAAAAATTTTATTTTGTATACAGAATATATACAATTTAATACATATATTAAACCACGTTTTTATGCTTATGTCAACAAAAATCGTTCGTCAAATTTCTACATTTTATGCTTTTGTCTTTATGTTTTCTTATAATATAAAAAATGAAATATGTTTTTAAGTTTAATTAAAAAACATATTTCATTCTTTATATTTTTTATATCGTAACCTATTTTACTAATTCATCAGTATAATATTCGAACCCATATCCAAAATTTAGCCTACAATATTTTCCTATGAAGTCTGGCTCGCTAAAGTCTATTTTGTATGATGGTTCTACTATTATTTCCCCTTGTGTATTTACTACTCCCCATTTGTTATCTTGTTTTATTCCTGCATAACCATATTGGTTAAATTCTGTTACCATATCATATTTTGGCTCTACTATTGTCTTGTCACTATCGTTTATAAATCCCCATTTTCCATTTTTGCTATAAGCATATACTTTATTTTCTTTTAATACTTCTTTATTAGATATTATATTTCCATTGTTATCTAAATATTTCATATCATTTGCCGATATTAATTTTATATAATTATCGTAAGTATATAGTATTGCTTCTTTTATACTTGTTTGTTTTTCTAATTTATTATTATACATTTCTATAGTGTTTTGGCTTGATATTATTGCTTGAAGTGCATTTTTGTCTTTTACCTTTTGTATTATATCATATTTAAAGTCTATTCCTATTCCATTATTTATATCTATAACTCCTACTTTTCCATTTTCAGTAACTATGAAGTAATTTTCAAATGCATATTCTATATATTCATATTTATTTTTTATTATAACTTGTCCTTCTTTATTTATTACTCCAAATTTTTCTTCATTATCAATGGTTATAATATAATTTTCATTTGCTGTTTCTATTGTATTTTCATAATTTGATTGTTTCTTTTCTCCATTTTTATCATATATTTGTATAATTTCATCTTTTTTAGTTGTTATTTTGTTTTGTGTACTTAGTATGTAATCATACTTTGCTTCTAATATTTCTTTTCCTTCTATTGATATTACTCCTTGTTTCCCATCTTTTTGTACTATGAATAATTTATTTATTTTATTGTATTCTATTTCTTCATATTCATATGGTATTAGTATTTTCTTATTTTCTAATACTCCATTTTTTCCATTTTTAGATACTAATAAGTACACTTTTTCATTATCTTTTATATCTGTTATTCTATTTATTTCATTATAGTTTGTTTCTAAAATTTCTTTTCCTTCTTTATTTATATAGCCATATCTGTAGCCTTCATTAGTTTTTATTTGTACTATGAAGCCTGCTTCCATATATTCTCTTTCTTCTGTGTAATATGAATCTGATTCTATTTGGTCATATTGCGTTTTTATTATTTGCTTTCCTTTTATATTTATTACTCCATATTTTCCATTTTGACGAACTTTTAGTGAGCCTTCTCTATATTCTAGACTCTCTATTTCTTCATATATAGGCTGTGTTATTCTTTTTCCATTAAAATCTATTATTCCGTATTTTCCATTTTCTCTATATTTTAACACTGTTTTTTCAAATGGAATATTTGAGGTAGATTCTTCGTTCATTAATGGTAATACTTGTTCATAATTATTTAATATTTGTTCATTTTTTTCATTTAGTACTTTTGTTTTATATTCTCCTGTTGTTTCATTATAGTCACTATAGCATATAAATACTGGTTTTGATGGGTTTGGTATGTTTAGTTCCTCATATATGGCATCTATTACTATATTTCCTTTTTCATCTATTACTCCATATTTTTGATTTTTATATAGCTTAAAATAGCTGTATTTTTCTACTTTTTCTAGTTCATAGCTTTTGTTATTTATATTTTTATATACAATTGCTCCTATTGTAGCTACTATAATTATTATTGCTATTA
This sequence comes from uncultured Clostridiaceae bacterium, assembly GCA_948444845.1. Taxonomy (GTDB): domain Bacteria; phylum Bacillota; class Clostridia; order TANB77; family CAG-508; genus UMGS1663. The sequence continues at coordinate 18,366 of CAOJVB010000015.1, forward strand.
TTATCATTATTAGTATATTTCTTGTACTTTTCATATTTTTTACCTCTTATTTATATATCTTTTATTTTATTATTGGAGGGTGATTTCGTAGAAAGAATGGGTCTCCGATGGCGGAGACTTTTACATCTATAATTATTCATTACATACTCTTACACGCTTTCACCCATAATATCCTTTTATCTTCATATTCTTCAATTTTGTAAGTTACTTTATCTGTTTCTATTATTGGTTTTTCATCATCTTCTGGCACTCTTCCTAATAGCTCTAGTAAGTAACCTGATAGTGTTTCATATTCCCCTTCTGGCACCTCTATTCTTAATACCTTTTTTAGTTCATTTATTGAAACTTTTCCACTTATTAAGAATGTGTTATCATCTATCTTTTCAATTTCATTTTCTATATCATCATATTCATCAAATATATTACCTACTATTTCTTCTAATAAATCTTCCATTGTAACTAGACCTGCTGTCCCACCATATTCATCTATTACTATTGCCATTTGCATTTTATTTCTTTGCAAATCTTTGAATAGTTCATTTATTGGTTTATTTTCTGAAACAAAGTAGGCTTCTCTTATCATATTCTTTATTTTTAATGGCTTTTTTGTTCTAAAGTATTTTAGTAAATCTTTTACAAATAATATACCTTCTATATTATCTATTGTTTCACTATATACTGGCACTCTACTATATTTATAATCATCTAAGTCTTTTAGTATTTCTTCTATGTCTGAACTTATATCTACTGCAAATATATCTGTTCTATGTGTCATTACTTCTGATACTGTAATATCATTAAACTCAAATATATTGTTTATCATTTCTTTTTCTTCTTGTTCTATTGTTCCTTTTTCTTCCCCTTCATCTATCATCATTTTTATTTCTTCTTCTGTTACTATTTCTTCTTCATTTTCTGAAATGCCAAACATTTTTGATATTATGTTTGTTGACTTTGTAAGGATTTTTACAAATGGCGATGCTATTATTGAAATGAAACGTATTATTCCTATACTTGCATATGCCACTTTTTCATAATATTTCATTGCTAACCTTTTTGGAACTAATTCTCCAAATACTAATGTAAAGAAAGATAATATTATTGTTATTATTACTATTGAAATACCTCTAAATGCCTCTACACTAATTGCTGGGAATATATTATTTAGTGATGGTGCCAAAATATCTGCAAATGTGTCTGACGCAAATGCACTAGATAAAAAACCTGCTAAAGTAATACCTATTTGTATTGTAGCTAAAAATTTGCTTGGGCTTTTTAGCATTTTTTCTATTTGTTTTGCTTTCTTATTTCCTTCTTTTGCTTGCCTTTCTATTTTTGCATCATTTAATGATATAAATGCTATTTCTGATGCTGCAAAATATGCATTAATTAAAATTAATATTACTAGGACAAATAATTGTGATATCATTCTTTTTTCTTCCTCTCTTTTTATTATTCTATCCCTATTTATTTATTTTTATTATATATTTAATAATATATGATGTCAATTGAATTTTTTCTAATAAAATTTCTATTTTTTACTATTGTGGGTGACCTTTTCTAAGAATATAAAAAACAAGAATAATATTTTCTAAGCTCATTACACAGCATATCATATCTGTAATTCCCTTCGGTCAAACAGCTATGAAATCTTCGCTAAGAAAATCTAATTCTTCCATAACCATCTTCTAAGGAAACTCACCACTATCGTGGATGACTTTCCTAAGAATATAAAAAAACACAGATTAATAACCTGTGTCTTTTCATATTTAAATTGCTTCTATATATATTAATATTCGTTTTTTTCTTTTTTAATCCATTTTATTTAGAAATTTTTTGCTTTAAACTTTCCAATGCTTTTTTTCTTGCACTTATTTCGTTTTTTTCTTCTTGTGATAGTTCTGCTAATGTTTTTCCATTTTCTAGTTCAAATATTTCGTCAAATCCAAATCCGTTTTCTCCTCTTACTTCTTCTGTTACATGTCCTTCTATGTATTCTACTGCTGTTTTGGTATGTTTTCCATCTGAAATTGCCATTGCTGTAATAAATTTTATTTTTCTTTTTTCTTTTGGTACTCCTTTTAATTTTTCAATAATTGCTAAATTTCTTTCTCTATCTGTTCCTGCATGCCATCTTTTGGTGTATACTCCTGGGAATCCATCTAAGTATTCTATTTCTATTCCTGAGTCATCTGCTATGCACATTTTTCCATTTAGTTCTTTTGCTATTGTTTCAGCTTTCTTTATTGCATTTCCTTCAAATGTTTCTTTATCTTCTTCAACATCTATTTCTATTCCTAGTTCATTCATTGGTATTATTTTATATTCTTTTAATATTTCTTGTGCTTCTTTTATTTTTCCTTTATTTCCTGAAGCTATTATTATTTCATTATTCATTTTTTCCTCCATTTCTGCGCAGAACTCTTCTAATGGTCTACATTTTTCTTCTTTAATATTTTCGAGAGTTCTATCTATTTTTTCATAAATCTCTTTTTTAAAACTCTCAAAATCAGAATATCTTTTTTCAAAATGTTCTTCTATCACCTTATTAATTTTTTCTTCCTCGTATTTTTCATATGCTTCATTACTTAATATAACTAAGTCGTTATATCCATTTTTAGTAATATATATTGGTTCTTTGGTTTCATGGCAAATTCTCGAAATTTCATTATAATTATTTCTTAAATCTGCTGATGGTCTAATTAATGCCATATTGCCTCTTCCTTTTATTAACATATACAAATTATATACAAATTATTGTATATTTGCAATAATTAATTTATTATTTTATTTAATATTTTCTCAATATAAGGGAAATAGCGTAATTTAGGGGCAAATTACGCTATTTATAAATAATTTAAATTTGAGAGTGAGTTTGTTAAATTATAAAATTTGATTAGCTTGAATACATCTTCGATATTCTCTTTTGTTTTCTTCACATGTGATTAATGTTAGTTTATTTTCTTTAGTATCTTGAATATATGACAAATCTGTTTCTTTAATTATTTCATTTATTACTACTTCATATTTTCTTTCTCCATATTCTGTTTGATATATTATTATATCTCCTAGTTCTAATTTTTTAATTTCTCCAAAATAGTTATATTTATATCCTCTGTTATGGGCAGCTAAACATACATTTCCATTCCATGTACTTGAACTTGCAAAATGTCCTACTGCTCTTCTTAAAATTTCACTTTCAGTCCCTTCTATAATTGGTGCATCTAAATGTATTTTTTCGATTTTAATCCTCCAATTATTACTTTTATATTGGCTTGTAACTATTTTTTGTGCATCAATTGTATCAATTGGGGCTAAATTTACTGTTTTTAGAACAAAATTTGAATTAACTTGCTTTTTTTGAATATTAAAATATTTTATTAGACTTAAACCAGCTGATATAAATATTATTGTTATTACAATTATGATTGTCAATTTTCTTATACTAAATTTAAACATACATATTTCTCACCTTCTTTTTACTTTTTTATTTTCTTTTGATTATAAATTATAAGTTAGGGGTGGTAACTTATTTGTATTTTTTCTTTAGTTTAGCAATGTTGCAACTCTTTGCTTGTCTTTATATTAACATAACTTTACACTTATGTAAAGAATTTTCTTTCGTGCAAAAATCCCATTTATTTACATTTTGTTTTATTAATTTTCTTATTATTTCTGATTTCTATTTTTTCCCTTATCGAAGGTTATCGTTTTATTGAATTTGTTGTAGAAAAGTTTTTTTAATTCTTTTATGTCAAATTAGAACAAATGTGGATTTACAACAAAAAGCCCAACTCCTATTGAGCTAGACTTTTTGTTTTTAACCTCCTATTTAGGAATCTATTTGCTTTTTTGAGGCTATGGATATACAATGTAAATAATTTTATATACTAATTCTTAATTAAAGTTCCCAAAAGTGCCAGATACCCCATTAGGAAACGTCCCCAATGGGAATGTCTAGGTCAAAGTAGAATTCTACGCCATTTTCTTTGTTTTCTACTCCAAAGTCATTTTGGTAGTTGTTCATTATGGCTTTTACTAGTGCTAGGCCTATTCCTGTTCCTCCGTGTAGCTCGGTTTCTCGAGGTGTCTTCTTTGTAGAATCTTTGCCAGATTCTATTTAGGTTTTCTTCTTTTATTTTTTCGCCTGTGTTGAATACTTTTATTCTTATTTTATTATTTTTTCTTTCTTCTAGTTTAATTTTTATTTGTTTTTTTCCATTTACTTCATTTGCATGCTTTATTGCATTTGTGAAGTAGTTTGTTACTACTTGGTCTATGTAGAAGTTGTCAGCTATTACATATGTTTTTTTACTTTGGTCGAATTCTACTTCTATTTTGTTTTCTTCTAACATTACACTACATTTTCTTATTACTTCATTTATTAATTCTACTATATCAAATTTAGTATTTGTAAATTCTCTTTTTCCGTATTCTAGTTTCATTAGTTCTAGCAAGCTTTTTACTAGTGCATCCATTTTTTCCGCTTCATCTAGTATTACTTCTGCATAGAATTTTCTTGATTCTTCATCTGTATTTACATTTTCTACTAAGCCTTCTGCATACCCTTGTATTAGGGCTATTGGTGTTTTTAGTTCATGCGATACATCTGATATGAATTGTTTTCTCATTTCGTCTATTTTGGATTTTTCTTCTATATCTTTTTCTAGTTCTACATTTGTTTCTCTTAGCTGTTTTATTGTTGTTTCTAGTTTTTCAGACATTAAGTTTATACTTTTCCCTAAGTTGTTTATTTCATCATCTGTATCCTTCTCTATGTATTTTTTACTAAAGTCTAGTTTTGACATATTTGTTGCTATTTTATTTAGCTGTGTTATTGGCTGTGTAAATTTTCTTGATATTATAGATGCTATTATTCCAGCTATTAGTATTGATATTCCTCCTATTAAAATTAATAGGTTATTTGAAATTCTTACACTTTCTTGTATTGATGATATTGGTATTCTTATATATAGTATATATCCATTATCTAACTGACCTGTAAGAAATATGTAATTTATAGAGCTCCTTAGGTCTACTACTTTTCTTATTACTACATTACTGCTTTTATATATTATTACATCTTTGTTTCCTTTATACTCTATACTATTTATTTTATTGTTTATTATAATTTCATTTATTTTATCTATTGCTGTGCTTAAGTTCTTACCTGAGCTATATAGTAGTATATTTTCATCATTTTTTATTAATATGTCAAAATCATTTTTTGTTGATATTTTATTCAATTCTTCATCTATATTTATACTTGAATTTCCATTTATTTGTATCTCGTTATAATATGTATTTATTTTTTCATATACTGTTTTTATACTTTCTGTTTTTGAGTATAAGTAAAAACTTTCTAAGACTACATTATTTATTATTATTAAAAATAACACAATTAGAATAACTACAATACATAATGAAACAAATAGTTTTACTCGTATAGATTTAAATTTTTCCTTTAATTTTTCCATTTTTACCCTCTTTTTTATAATCTTTCTTATTTAGTAGAATAAAGTAACTCCTCCACTCTGTCACTATTGCAATTTATATCCGTATTTCTTTTATTCCGGTATGGTGCAGGTCTAGTGTTCGCCCGTTCTTCAAAGATTTTGCTATATAGTAATTCCTCTGGAGCGCGGGCGACTAATAATCTCCCCTACATTTTAAATTGATTTTTACATATTCTATGATAGAAGGGCACAGTGGTGTCATGTCCTACGATGTATTCCCACAAACGGTGCCCCTACTTGACTTCAAATTTGTAACCTACTCCACGTACTGTTTCTATGTATTTCCCTTTTTTCCCTAGTTTATGTCTTACTTTTTTTATGTGGCTGTCTATTGTTCTTGAGTCTCCGTAGTAGTCGTAGTTCCATACGTTATTTAATATTTTATCTCTTGATAACGCTATTTTGTTATTGTCTATTAGATATTTTAGTAGCTCATATTCTCTTAGGCTTAGTTCTATTTCTTTTCCGTCTACTTTTACTGTTCTTCCGTCTGTATCCATTACAATTCCGCCATATTCTTGAATATTATTTTCTTCTTTTTTTGTTCTTTTTAATATTGCCTCTACTCTTGCTACTAATATTTTAGGGCTAAATGGTTTTGATATGTATTCATCTACTCCAAGTTCAAAGCCAAATAGCTCATCTTGTTCTTCTCCTCTTGCTGTTAACATTATTATAGGAACTTTTGAAGTTTGCCTTATTTGACGAAGTACTGACCAACCATCTAGTTTTGGCATCATTACATCTAATAAAATAATTGATATTTTATTTTTGTTTTCTTCAAACATTTTAAGTGCTTCTTCTCCATCGGCTGCTTCTAGTGTGCTATATCCTTTTTGCATTAAAAAGTCCTTTACTAATTTTCTCATTCTTGATTCGTCATCTACTATTAGAACTGTTATATCGTGCATAACAAATCCTCCTATTTTTTAGTTTTTTAAAAGGTACTAAAGAAGATTTCTCTCTTTAAGTACCTTTTATTATATCTGTTTTTTATGTCTTTTTCGTGAATTTTTGATATTTTTTATGTTAGTATGCGTAATTCATTTCCTAACGATATTTTTTTATAATGTAGGGACATCTAATTTATATGCTTCTATACATTCCAATTTTTCAACCTATCTTTGAAACTGATATTCTCATTTTCATTTATTTGTCTTTCATTATAATTTATTTGTGGTTCTATATATTGATTTTGTTCCATACTATCTAATTGTTCTAATTTTCTTTGAACAAATGGATTTCCTAATTTTATACAGTATTCCATATGTTTTCTGTCTGACATTATTTTTTCCTCCGTTTCTTGCTGCGCTTTCTTATGCTTTCATTCCTTCTTTTATATAGTTTATTTCTTCTTCCATGTCTAACCTCATGAATAAAGGTTCACCTTTTTCTATTACTTTTCCACCATTTATTATACCATAGTTTTCTATAGAATTCCAGCCTTTTAATTTATCTTCTATTCCCAATTGTTTAAACATTTTTTCTGATGTTTTTGGCATAAATGATTGTAGTAGTATAGCTACTACTCTTAAGTTCTCTGTTAGGTGGTACATTACTGACTTTAGCTTTTCTCTTTCTTCTTCATTTTCACTTTTTGCTAGAACCCATGGAGCTGTTTCATCTATATATTTGTTTGACCTTGATATAATTTCCCAAATTCTTGAAAGTGCATTTGATATATGAATACTCTCCATATCTTCTTCAAAAGCTTTTACTTTTTCTTTTACATATTCTTCTAGGTTACTGTCTACTTCATTTTTATTTCCTACATTTTCAGGAATGTTTCCTTCAAAGTATTTGTTCATCATTCCTATTGTTCTATTAAGTAAATTTCCTAAATCATTGCATAAGTCTATGTTAAATCTTTCTACAAAACCTTCTGGTGTAAATACTCCGTCTTGTCCATATTGTAGCTCTTTTAATAAGTAATATTTACATGCATCTAGTCCATACCTCTCAATTAATAATTCTGGATATACTACATTTCCTTTTGATTTTGACATTTTTCCGTCTTTCATCATTATCCAACCATGTGCATATAATTTTTTAGGAAGTGGTAAGCCTAATGCCATTAGGAATATTGGCCAATATATACCATGGAAACGTATTATATCTTTCCCTACTATTTGAAGGTCTGCTGGCCAGTATTTTTTTAATTTAGAGTCATCTTCTGAGCCATATCCAATAGCTGTTATATAGTTTGTTAGTGCATCTAGCCACACATATACTACATGTTTTGGATTTTTTCGTACCTTTACTCCCCAATCAAAGCTTGTACGTGATACACATAGGTCTTCTAATCCTGGTTTTATGAAGTTGTTAAATAACTCATTTTTTCTTGATTCTGGAGCTATGAAATCTGGATTTTCTTCATAGAATTTTTCTAGTCTTTCTTGATATTTTTTCATATTGAAGAAGTATGACTCTTCCTTCATTTTCTTTACTTCTCTTCCGCAGTCTGGACATTTTCCATCTACAAGCTGTGTTTCTGTAAAGAATGTTTCGCAAGGTACACAATACCATCCTTCGTATTCTCCTAAGTATATGTCACCTTGGTCCATCAATTTATCAAATATATCTTCTACTACTTTTGTGTGTCTTTCTTCAGTAGTTCGTATAAAATCGTCATAATTAATATCCATTTTATTCCATAGTGTTTTAGCTATTTGGGCTATTTCATCTACGTGTTCTTGTGGTGTTTTCCCATTTTTTTCTGCTACATCTTGTATTTTTTGTCCATGTTCATCCATTCCTGTTAGCATATAGCAATCATAACCTCTCAAAGTTTTGTATCTTTTTATTGCATCTGCTAATACGGTTGTATATGCTGTTCCTATGTGGAATTTGCCACTTGGGTAATATATTGGTGTCGTTACATAAAATGTTTTATTTTCCATTTACAAATCCTCTCTTTTCTTTAATTTATATATAATTTATATATATTATTTACATTTTCCTTCTATTTAAGTATTTTACCATATTTTAGTAGGAATTACAATAAAATTAGTGCAAAAAATAAAGAATATAATTTACTAGATTAGCTTTATTATATTCTTTATTTTATAATTATTATTTTTCTTCAACTTTTAGTATGTAATATCCTACTAAATCCAAGTCGCTCGCATATTCAGGAGTTGAGCCTAATACTCTTACTGGTCCTTCAATAAATTCTTTATGAGACCAATTTCCATCTATATTTTGCCGTGCAAAATGAAAATCCCGAAATGGAATGTTATAAAAATAATAGCAGTCAAAAAATAGTACTACTTTCCATTCTCCTTCTTTCATTTTTTCCTCTAAGTTACTTTTTCTTACTCTTATTCCTAACACTTGCATATCTGCTACAAAAGCTTCCTCTGCTTCTTCTTTACTATTTGGTGGAGCATAATTAGATACACTTCCTAAATTATATATATACTCTTTGCTATGCCTATCTTCTATATAACTTGAACCAATTGCATATGCATAGCAATTACTTTCTTGATAGCAATTACGCCATTCATATTTTAATGGATACCGGTTTTTATTTATACATTCACGTATTAATTGTATTTTTTTCTCCTTTTCCATATACTACCTCCTAAAAATAAATATATTGTTAAAAGATAACCTTCTATAAATGTTTTTTCTAAAGGTCTTTAAATATTTGGATATTGGTCATTCTACCATATTTTACATAAATGTACAAGGCTTTTTATATTTTTATTTTAATTGTTTTGGAAATATTTAGGAAAGAAACTCCTAAAATTTTGAATAGATTTAAATTTTTTAGTAAATTTATAGTGTATTGATTTTCTATTATTTACTCTTCTACTATATTACAATAAGTTATTTTCTATATAATTTCTTCCATTATAATACATGTGTGCAATAAATACTACATTTTCTTCTTCATCTATTGTATATAGTATTATATAGTTTTTTATAACAATTTTTCTATAATTTCTTTTTAGTTCATCTGACTTTTTAAGCTCAATATGTATTTTCGGATAATATTTTAATTTTTGTACTTCTTCTTCGACTTCTTTCATTAAGTCTTTAGCTGCACCAACAGCATATAGTTCTTCTGATATGTATTCATATATTCTATTTATTTCTCTATATGCTGTTGGTGTAATTATTACTTTATATTTATTAGTATCCATATTTCTGTCTCAACTCCTTAAACGCAATGTCAGATTCAATTCCTTCTCTGTTTTCAATTTCTTGTTCTAATTTCTTTAATTTTTTTATTACATCTTTTTCTATATTTTCTTTAGTATATTCTTCCATACTCATAACAATTACATTATTTTTATTATTCTTACTGATTACTATTTCACCATATTCTTCTACTGCTGTTTCTAGATTCTTCATATTTATTAATTGTCTCATATTTATTCCCTCTTTCTTTTTTTCTAATAGTATAACACAATTTTATTATATTTTTACTACCTTATAACAATATTTTTATTTTTTTGTAATATCTTATTAATGCCTTTTTATATTAACATAAAATTATTTTAACTTCAATAGCAAACTTTAAGAAGTTTTGTCGAATATGTATTTAAAATAATATTTTTAATCTTCTTCATTTTAAATTCTATTCCTACATATAACTTTTTTCTTCTCATTTTCTAAATTCCATAATATTTTTCGAAAATATTACAAATATATATAATATATTAATTCAATTTTACTTTTCAGTTTCTGTAAACTTAAACTTGTAAATGCTATATTGACTTTAGGTTTCTAAACCTTAATTTTATTGAAAGGAATGAATTTTATGGCAGTTGATTACAGCGTTATTGGAGAAAGAATTAAAAATGCTAGAAAAGCTTGTAATATGACTCAAGAAAATTTATCTGAAAAGATGGATGTTTCTATAGCTTTTTTAAGTAGAATTGAAAGAGGTAGTTCTCAAATTAATTTGAAAAGATTGAGCCAAATTTGTGAGATTTTAGGTATTTCAGAGGGTGAAATTTTAAATGGTACTTGTTCTGATTCTCCTGTATATCTTTCTAATGAATTTGCAATTCTATTACAAAATTGTTCTTCTAGTAAACAAAGGTTAATATATGATGTTGCTAAAGTTATAGCTGAATCAAAAGAACAATAATGTGATAATTATTAAGTAAAACTAGTTACATTTTACTTATCACCTATTGGGGAATTCTCATTAAAAGAATTTTATTTTTCTTATAGGATAAAAAAGCAAAGATATAAGTAAACTTAAAATAGCAGTGTTTACTTATATCTTTTAATCTATATGAAAAACAATATATTGTTTATATTATATATTATGTATCTTTTGCTTTTTTTGTGAATGCTATTATTATATTTTGGATAATTATAGTGTCAATGGGGACGGAGCTTTTTGACAATATAATTGTCATTAGGGACACTCCTCATATTTTATTTCTGATTAAGGTCTGTCCCTTTTGACAAAAAAATTGTCAAAAATCTCCGTCCCTATTGACATTTTTTTGCAATTAATGCTTTTATTTTTATGCCTTGCTCTGTAAACATTTTTTCATGTTCTGTCTGTATATTTTCCCAAAAGTTTGGTTCACTTTCCAAATCATATGTATATTTTTCTATTTCAAATCCACTTTCTTTAAAGTATATTAAGCTATCATTAAATAAACCGTCATCATCTGTTTTAAAGTAAACTTCTCCACCTTCTACTAATATTTCTTTGTATTTTTCTAGTTGCCTTGTGTGTGTTAGCCTTTTTTTATGATGTTTTCCTCGTGGCCAAGGGTTACAAAAGTTTATATATATTCTTTCTACTTTATCTTCTTTATCTAATATTAAAAATATTCTTTCTATATCGTGTCTTGTTAAATATACATTTTCTATTTCCTTTTTATTTTCTTTATATGTGCTTTCTATGTTTCTTTTTGCTAAGCCTAACATTGCATCTACTAAATCTACTGCTAAGTAATTTATTTTTTCATTTTTTACTGCTAAGTTTGCTATAAAGCTTCCTTTTCCACATCCTAATTCTATATGAAATGGTGCTTCATTTTTATATAAAGTTTTCCACTTTTGTTTATAGTCTTGTGGATTATCTATATAAAATTTACTTGCTTCTAATTCTGGCCTTGCCCATGGTTTATAACGTATTCTCATATCTATTTCTCCTTATATTTTTATTTATTTTTTGCTAAATATTGCTTTAAAAAATTCTCCTATTCCTTGTACTAAGCCTATTACTATTCTTGAAATAATATCTATTATAATTCTTATTATCTTGTTGTTCTCATATGTTTCTACAAGTATTTTATGTGTAGGTGGAAAAAACCATAGTATTATACAAATTATTATTATAATTCCAAGCACTTCTAATAATTTGATTGTTTTTTTTAACGACCACCTTTCTTTTACATGATATCCTAGGCTTCTTAAGTAGTTTCTATATATTCTTTCATTTTGTTGTTGGTACTGTCTTTGTAATTTCTCTTCTTCTCTTCTTCTATTTCTTATTTCTTCCTTTGTTAGTGGTGCTTGATTTTGATAATGATAACTATTATAATTGCTAGTTTTTTGTGTCTTTTCATAATTACTATTTTGCTGATTTCTTACCCTTTGGTTATTTATTCTATTTATTTCTTCTTGCATTTGTAATTTGAGTTCTTCTTCAAGCTTTATATCATATTCTTTTTTTCTTGTATCATCTGATAATACTTCATAAGCTTCATTTATAAGTTTCATTTTTTGTTCTGCTTGTTTTCTATTTTCTTCTTTTTGTAAGTCTGGATGATATTTTTTTGCAAGAACCTTATATGCTTTTTCAATTACTTCTCTTGAAGCATTTTTGCTTACTTCTAATATTTCATAGTAGTTATTCATTTATTGCTCCTAACTATTATTTTTTGTTACTATACGCAGTTAATAATATAGACAAAAATAAGCTTATGAGTTCTGAATAGTAACACTTTTTTGCTATTATACCATTAATATTCTAAAAAGGATAGTATTTTATTCAAAATTGTGTTATAATGCTTTTCACGAGGTGATTAATAATGAAACTTACATCAGATGATAAAACTTTAGCTGAAAATAAAGTTTTAGTTTTATACATATTAAATAAAATAGGCAAACCTATTTCTAATGATTCCCTTTTAAATTTAGTTTTATCAGTTACTGATATGAACTATTTCTATTTTCAACAATTTTTATTAGATTTATTAGAAAAAGGTTATATTGTTAGTTCTACTAATGATGGGCACACTTTATATAATATCACTAATTTTGGCAAAGAAACTTTGGAGCTTACTCAAGATATTTTGCCTGGTATTATAAAACTTAGAGTAGACGCTAATTTTAAAGATGAATTAGATACTTTTGAAAATAAACATTCTATTATTGCAGAATATACATTAAATAGTGATAATAGTTATAATATTACTTGTAAAATAATAGATTCTAATGATACTGTTTTTGAAGTACGAACGTTTGCAGGTTCCAGAGAGCAAGCAAAGGAAATTGTTGATAATTGGAACGAGAATGCTGATAAAATGTACCCCGCTATTTTAGATATATTAACTAACAAAAATTAAAAAATGAACTGTAAAAAAGTTGTCAAAAGAGACGGGGCAAATTGACACATTGAGGAGTGTCAATTTGCTCCGTCCCTTTTCAACAGTCCTTTTTAACAACTTTTTTACAGTTCATTTTTCAATTCTTTTTTTGCTTCTTTTAAGTCTTTCCAAAATTCTATTTTTTTGTTTTCATCTCTTAATAGTGCTGCTGGGTGCCAAGTTGGCATATATTTTATTCCTTTCTTTTCAATCCATTTCCCTCTTGTTGCTGTTATTCCATATTCTTTTCCTAATATGTTTTTTAGTGCAGTACTTCCTAGTAACACTATTATTTTAGGCTTTACTAATATAACTTGGTTTCGTAAATAATTTAAACATGCTGTTGCTTCATCTTCTTCTGGCACTCTGTTTTGTGGTGGTCTACACTTAACAATATTTGCTATATATACTTCTTCCCTGTTTATTCCCAAGCCTTTAAAAGCTTCATTCATAAGTTTTCCTGCTTTTCCTACAAATGGTATCCCTTCTTTATCTTCATCTGCTCCTGGTCCTTCTCCTATAAACATTAGGTCTGCCTCTTTATTCCCCTGACCAAAAACTATGTTATTTCTATTATTGCATAATTTGCATTTTTTACATCCTTCTATGCTTTTTTCTAGTTCTTCCCAATTATCGTACATATTTTTCTCCTTTTTGAAGTAAAAGCTAATATTTAAAGATTGGATAAGCTATGCTCCCCCTACAATTCTTTTTTCCTTTTACTCCTATTTCACACACTTTTCTAATAGTTCTATTCTTATTTCTTTTTTTGTATCTATTTTTGCTTTTGTTCCTATTGGTATTACCATTTTTCTGTCAGTATGACCAAAGTTATTTGACTTTATAATTGGAAAATTATATTCACCATCTAAAGTATCTAATAATATTTTTTCTAGTGGCACTTCCCCTTCATAATTTCCAACCCATATTCCTTTTATTTTATCAAATACCCTATTTTGCTTCATTTTATATAAATAATTACTTACCATTTCAGCATCGGCTTCATAAGCAAGCTCTTCTATGAATAATATTTTATCTGTAAAGTCTATATTATACTTTCCTGAGCATAAGTTTGAAGTTAAGAATAAATTTCCTCCTATCAATTTTCCTTCTGATATACCTTCTTTTATGCAATAAAATTCATCATCACTTTCTGCTAGGTTAGTTTTTCCTAATTCAAACCTATTTATAACTTGTTTATAACTATATTGCGTTTCCCATGAAGTTAGTGATTTAAAAGTAGGTCCATTAAATGTAACAAGTCCTGTCTTTTCTGATATCATATTTAAAATTGATGTTGAATCACTAAAGCCACATAGTATTTTTGGATTTTGTTTTATTAGTTGATAATCTAAATATTCAAAAGTAGAATTTGAATTTGCTCCTCCGAGTAGCACAAAATATTGCCTTTATTTCTGGGTTTGCAAACATGTTATTTATATCTTCTGCTTTTTCTTTAGCTGTAGCACCATAGCCTAATGAATTTTTAAATACATTTTTTCCAAAAACTATTTCAAATCCTGAAACTTCCATTAATGTTATTGAATTATTTATATCTTCTAGCTTATCCTCTGTAATTGGAGAAGATGGAGCTATTATTCCTATTTTATCTTTCTTTTTTAATCTATTTGGTATCATATTTTCACTTCACTTTCTTCTTTAGCTATATTACTACATATGTGTAATTTTTTCAAGATAAAATTTCTTATAAGTCAATGGGAAGCCAATGGGGACGGAGATTTTTGGCTGTTTTTAACTTAGTATTCTAAATTTTTTTGAAATTTAATAAAAACAGCCAAAAATCTCCGTCCCCATTGGCTTTTCTTTTTCCTGCAAAATTCCAGCAAAATCAGACATTTTTTCGCCCTTGCAATTTTCATATTCTTCGTATATAATCGTACTATTATTATAATAAAGTATAAAACTTTATTTTAAGGAGATGAATTTATTTTGGAAGAAAAGTTTAAACCACAAAAAAATAAAATATACCCAGAGGTTCATGTAGATAATTTTAGGGAGTTTTTAGAACATACTACTAATAAGTTTGCAGATAGAATTGCTTTTAGTTATAAAAAAGATGCAAATTCTAAAACGCCAGAGTACGTAAATGTTACTTTTAAAAAGCATCATGAAGATGTTAAAGCTTTTTCTACTAAGCTTCTTTCTATGGGGCTTAAAGGTAAAAGAGTAGCTATTATCAGTCATAATCAATACCCTTGGCCTGTTAGCTATATGGCTATTAATACTGGGGATATGGTATGTGTTCCTTTAGACTATTTACTTCCTGAAAACGAAATTGAAAATTTGCTTATTCGAAGTAGGGCAGAGGCTATTGTTTTTGATG
Organism: uncultured Clostridiaceae bacterium; assembly: GCA_948444845.1. Taxonomy (GTDB): domain Bacteria; phylum Bacillota; class Clostridia; order TANB77; family CAG-508; genus UMGS1663. The sequence goes on from CAOJVB010000015.1 coordinate 33,794, forward strand.
GCAAATTTTTAGATGTCTTTAAAAATATAAAACTAAAAAATACTACAAATTTAAAATATTATATTAACATGAATGCAAATGAGCATGAAGAAGGCATTTTATCTTTTTCTAAATTATTAGAAGAAGGTTACTATTTAAGAGAAAATGGTGATACTTCTTATGATGAAATTATAATAGATAATGATAAAATGTCTATTTTATTATTTACATCTGGAACTACTGGCATTTCCAAAGCTGTTATGCTTTCTCAAAGAAATATTTGCTCTAATGTTTCTGCTATGACAACTTTAATTAAATATGAAGAAGGAGATAAGGTTCTTTCCTTTTTACCTCTTCACCATACTTTCGAATGTACTGCAACTTACTTGTTTTGCTTCTTTATAGGCTTTAATATTTGCTATTGTGATGGTATAAAATATATAGCCAAAAACTTAGCAGAATATAAAATAAGTGGTATGGTATGTGTACCTGCAGTTTTGGATGTAATGTATAGGCAAATATGGAGAACAATTAGGCAAAAAAAATTAGTTGTACCTGTAAAAATTATGATGGCTATTTCTAACTTTTTATTATTTTTCCATATTGATATTAGAAGAAAATTATTTAAAAGTATATTAGAACCACTTGGAGGAAAATTAAGAACTATTATTTATGGTTCTGCTTCTGCTGATATAAAAGTTGTTAAGTTTTTCAATAGTATTGGTATTCGTATGATTCAAGGTTATGGTTTAACTGAAACTTCACCTGTTATTTCTTGTGAAAGTGATAAATACCAAAAGCCTGGAAGCGCAGGTCGCCCACTATTTTGCGAAGATGTTAAAATAATGAATAAAGATGAAAATGGAATTGGCGAAATTACAGTAAAAGGTCCTAATGTTATGCTAGGCTATTATGAAAATGAAGAGCAAACAAATGAAGTTTTAATAGATGGCTATTTCCATACAGGAGATTTAGGCTATATTGATAAAGATGGATACCTTTTTGTAACTGGTAGAATTAAAGATATGATTGTTCTAAAAAATGGAAAGAAAATTTTCCCTCAAGAACTAGAAATATTATTAAATAATTCTCCTTATATTGAAGAAAGTTTTGCTTATGTTTTACCAAATGAACCAGATAAGTTATGCACAAAGTTAGTTTATAGTGTGGATAATGAAGCTTTTAAAGGTAAAAATGAGACTGAAATTTTTGATATTTTAAAAGGAGAAGTTCAAAAAGTAAATGAGCAAATACCTAAATATAAACATATAAGAAACATTTTAATTACAACAGATTGTTTTGTTAAAACTACTACTCAAAAAATTAAGAGGCATGAAGAAATAAAGAAAATATTAGGAAATTAAAAAAGATGGCATTTCGCCATCTTTTTTAATTTCCTAGTTAATTGTATCGTCTGGACTATAAAAAACATATTTTGTTTCCTTATATCCTAATCCCAATGTCCATATTGTTGGTTCTGCTTTTCTTTCGCATTCTACCAATATAGGAACATTTTGAAAAAGGTACTCAACTTCATAATTTATTACATTTCGTTTTGTATTCCATCTTTCAGGTATTAAGTATTGATATGTATATCCTCCAAAAGCATTCTCTTCATCATTTAGTAATGTTGGTTTAATTGCTTCTTTGACTTCCCACTCACCCATTTTAGTAGGCTGAATTATTCCAAAAATAATAGTAGCGAGTGCACTTAGTAGTCCTAGCCAAATAAGCAACGCTCCTATTACTATTACTGCAGTAGCTTCTTTTTTCTTATTAACTATTTTAGCAAGTAACAATATTATTATAATTAATGCTATAATTCCTATTAAAATTACTATCATATTTAATTCTCCTTTTCTTTAATTAAAGACATTGTTTATGAGTTACATATCTATGTTAAACCGATAATATAATCGGGTTAAAAAGGAATTTAAATTTTATGCTGGTACTAATATTAACATAAATTTTATTTAAATTCAAGTATTTTTAGTATATTCCTTGCTATTTACATAAAAATATGATAGAATTCCTTCATACTTATTAACATTTCTATTTGACTTTATAAAAAATAGAAAACTTATTAACCATTAAAATAATTTTTAAGGAGGATAAATGTATGAGCGAAATTACAACTATTGAAGAAAGATTGGTAACATATTACAATGACTTAGTTAAAAATAACGTTATTCCTGGAAAAACTCCTGTAACATTAGAGTGGCTTAGACGGCAGAGGATTGTAGAAGGAAGAAATGAGCTAGATATTCGGTTTGGATATGAAACTGTTAATAGTGTTTTGGGCGAAAAAACACCTCTTGCTAAGGCTGAGCAGTACTTAAATGAAGTTCGTAATGATGGCAAATATGAACTTCTTCCTGAAATTGCCAAGTTACTTGCAAAAGAATGCACTGAAATGTTAGGGAGTGATAATGTTGCTAGATTAAAATACTCTTCCTTAGATAAGTATGTTTCTATACATATAGTCGATATTCCTGATACTAGCATAACTTTAGGGGATATGCTATTTACTTCTCGCAAAGAAATACAGCTTTATACTTTAGTATGCATTAATAATTTCATTTCTAAGCATAATAATATTAATGATAGTGAGTATTCCGATGTATGTTTTTCAATTTATATTAGAGAGCTTGTTTATATTACTTTACTTGAAGCTTTTAATGAAATTAGGGAACAAGTACATTATATTGCAAAAAACTAACAAAATATAAGGAAGGTTTATTTACACCTTCCTTATATTTTTTGTTAGTTCATTACATTGCATATCCCATTAATTGGTATATAAAGCTTTTTTGCTTCTCTTGTTGATAAGCTTATTCGTATTATTCCAATCACTTTGTCTTTCCATACTTCCATTCTTGGATTAACACACTCGCTTTCCTGTATAATTTGATAGCTCTCTTTTAGAACTTCTTCTGTCCAGCCTTTGTTATTATCATCTTTATATCTACATATTACTGTATTATCTTGTTCAGAAAGCAAAATGTAGTAATCTGGATTCACCACTGACTCTATCAGTTCTTTTTGTTCCATTATCTTTTCCTCATCTGGAGCATTTACCTCAATCAGAGTTCCTGCTACAAATAGTAACAATCCTATAATTAGAAGAATTGAATCCTTCCGTTTACGATTGTGTACCATAGCCATAATTCCTAAAGTCAAAAATAAAATTACTAACATATTTTTTCTCCCTTCATTAATTAAAATTATTTAATTGATGCAAGAATTTAATACAAACATTCTTAACAAGATTATAACATAAATTTGCATTATTTGCAAATTTAACATAACTATCTATTTTCCACTAAACATATGCTTCCTTGTCATTTCTAATAAGTTTAACTTTGTAAATTCTATTACCTGTGTTTTTGAGCGGTCTTTCTTTAAAGCTTGTTTTAATGTTTCTAAAACTTGCTCTCTACTTTTAGCTTCTTGCATATCTATGTAATCAATTATTATTATTCCTCCTATATCCCTTAAACGTAGCTGCCTTGCTATTTCTATGCTTGCTTCTTCATTTACTTTTAGTACTGTTTGTTCTAAGTTTTGCTTTCCTGTAAATTTTCCTGAGTTTACATCTATTGCAGTTAGTGCTTCTGTTTTATCTATTGTTATAAAACCTCCACATTTAAGCCATATTTTTCTGCTATTTAATTTTTCTATTTGGTCATCCGTGTCATATATGTCTAATAAATTATCTGTTTGTTTTAGCTCTATTTTTACTTTGTGATTCTCGTTAATATTTTTTAATATTTTTTCTACATCTTCAAGTATTTGTATATCATCTACTAAAATTCTCTCTATACCATTATCAACAGTGTCTAATAAAATTTTTTCTATTATAGAGTTATTTTTATATAATACTTTTGGAATTTCGTTTTCTTTTAAGCTTTCACTTTGTAATTTTATATCATTCCACTTCTCTATAGTTTGCTCTATATCCTTTTTTATTACTTCTTCACTTTTTCCCTCTGCTGCTGTTCTAATTATTATTCCTACATCAGTATTTATAGTTTTCTTTGCAATATTTATTAATCTTTCTCTTTCATTTTCACATTCTATTTTTTGAGAAACTGTTATAAAATTATCTTTTGGCATAACTACTACAAATCTCCCTGGAATGTGTAGGTCTGTACTTATTTTTGCTCCTTTCAAATTTGTAGCATCTTTTTTTACTTGTACTAAAATGTTTCTATCTTTTTTTATATAGTCTTTTATATTATATTTGTCTAAATCCTCATTTTTGTTTCCAGTAACCTTGCTTACTTTTGGAAGTACGTCTTTAATATGAATAAAAGTATTTTTTTCTTCGCCTATATCTACAAATGCTGCTTGCATACCTGGTAAAATGTCTTTTACTTTTCCTAAGTATATATTGCCTTCTAGTCTATTGCTATCTTCTTTTTCTTCATATAGTTCTTGTAGTTTTCCGTTTTCTAGTAGAGCTATTGTTTTTTTGTGTTCTTGTTTTGATATTAGTATTTCTTGCATTGTTTTGTCCTTTCTTCCCATTGGGGACGTTTCCTTTTGGGGTATCTGTCACTTTTGGGTAATCTGTCACTTTTGGGAATTTGTTATTTCTATGTTTCTTATTGTTTTTCTATTAATTCCTATTATTCTTGATATTTGCTGTTTTGTTATTCCTTCTATTTTAAGCATTTTTATCACGGCTTTTTCTTTTTCGTCTTTATCATATTGTTGTATTTTTAATAAGTTCTCTTCCATAGTTATATTCTTTATCATTTCTATCGCTTCTTCATCGGTTATTCTAGTTAAAAGTTCATATGCTTTGTCATAATCTTGATATTTAGAATAATTTTGATGAAAATATTTAAAGCTATTTATTGCATTGTCTGTTTCTTCTCCAAATAACTTTAGTACCATTTCTTTATTAATTAATTTTTCTTTATATATGTATTCGTAGTAACTAGTCCATTCATATTTTTTCAAACCAGCATTTTCTGGATTTTTATGAATATACCTAACTACACTTTTTAAATATTCTTCACTATCTACTACTTTACTTTTGAATCTGTTTTCAAAAAGATGTCCTGTTCTTTCGTATTTTTTATTGAAATATGAAGAATAACTAACATTTAAACTTTGCATTACTATTGACATATTTTCGTTTTTGTCATAAATAACAAAATGAACATGGTCATTCATTAATGCATATGCATAAATTTCATATTGATATTTTTCTTTTGTTCTTTCTAGTTCTTTTATAAATTTTAAATAGTCTTGCTTATCTAAAAATATATCTTGCTTGTTAATTCCTCTTACTATTACATGATATACTTTTGAAATTGATATTTCCCTTTTCGTGCGGGGCATAAAATTCACCTTGCCTTTCAATACATTAGATTTGTTCTTTGCCCCTTAAGAACGTATTAGTAATATACCACACTTTTATGTAAAATGCTAGTATTTCTATTGAATTTGTGTATTTAATATATGATAAAATCACCTTGAAAGTTTATAAACAAATATTTCACCC
>CAOJVB010000016.1 GCA_948444845.1 uncultured Clostridiaceae bacterium
TCATTCCTATGTGTGCCTTGTGAGCGAAGCGAGAAAGGAATGTAATTTATTATGACGAAACGGAAAGCATTTTTTAAAGTTTTAAAAGAAAGATGGTGTAATTTTGTAGGTACGAATGCATTTTATACATCTACATGTTTATTTGCATTTATCATTTTTGCTGTTGTAACTTTTATATTTGTTAAGCAAAAACCAATTGACTTAACAGAAGATGAAATTGAATATTATACTTCTCAAGCAGAAATATTACGCTATAAAGGGCAATTCTATTTAGACGAAAATATTAAAGCTGATTTAAAAAATGATGGTTCTATTAATATATACAATTATAATCATCCATACTCAAAAGCTAAGCTTAATGTTTCGTTTTCTAACGATGGAACTCCAACGCCTATCCCTTATTATGAGCATAGTTTTATTTTGGAAGCAATTGCACTAACTTTCGTTCTTGCCATTTTAGAAACTATTATATTTGTTTTAATATGGTGCCTTATTGAATGGCTTATTAAAAAAATAAGAGATTTTAAAGATGACGTAACTATAGAGTTGGAAAACTATAACTCTGAAAATGATGAAGATTAATAATTTTATGAAGCCCCAGCTAGGGGCTTCATTTACTTTTTATTGTCCTTATTTTCTAAAAATCTCTTATTTACCACATTCCAATTTAAAATATTCCAAAATGCATTTATATATTCTGGTCTTTTGGTCTTGTATTGTAAGTAGTATGAGTGTTCCCACATATCTAGTACTAGTAGTGGTTTGCAACCCCATAGGGTCAAGTCTTGGTGTTTTTCGCATTGCAGTATTTCTAGCTTGTTCCACTTTTGAACCCATACTAGTAAGCACCAGCCTGAGGCTTCTACTTGGGCCCCCGCTGCTGTGAATTGACTTTTGAATTTTTCAAAGCTTCCGAAATCTTTTATTATTTGTTCCATTAGTTCTACACTTGGAGATGTCGGTATTGCAGGTCCCATGTTTTCAAAAAATAGCTCATGTAATATTGCTCCTGAACCAAAGAAACTTAAATTTTTTTCTAAACATTTTATATTTGAAAGGTCATTTGTTTCTCTTGCTTTTGTTAGCTGTTCTTCTGTTTTATTTGTGTTATCTACATATCCTTTATATAATACGTTATAATGTAAATCTAATGTTTCTTTTGAATAATATGGCTCTAGTGCATTTAGTGGATATGGTAGGTTTATCATTTTTAACATTTTTTTGTACCTCCTATTATTATTTTTATATATTGTTACGATTTTTATTACAAAAAAATTATATGTTTTTGTTTACATTATGTTGATTTTGTTATATAATGCTTTTATTGAAACTTATTAACAATTTTTCTTAATTAAGGAGGATTTGACTATGACTATACGGAAAAAATTTGTAGAGAAATTAAAAAAAGTCCTTGATTATTCAGTAAATAATAATGCTATTACTTTTACAATTTGGGCTTTATTTATTATTACTTTTATAATTATAGGTCGTTTACGTTTTAAAGCAGAACCTATTCCTTTATCTGACGATGAAATCAAATACTATACTTCTCAGGCAGAAATAGGGTGTTTAAAAGGATTAAGTTATTTGGATGATAATGTAGAATTAATCCCTATTGATAAAACTACCTTTAATGTTTATTCTTCAGATTCTTCTGATTATAAACAAAAGCTTAAAGTAACATTTTTTAATGATACAGTATTAAATACAGAAACATATTATTCTGTTAATTTTGAATACTTAAATTTTTGTTATGCTTTTATTAGTTTTATAGTAGGATTTGTTGTAGGCCTTGTATTTCTACTATTTATGGAATATATAAATATCAAAATACAAGATAATTCAATACCTGGTTGCCCTTTATATTTTCCTGATGAAGATGAATAAAGTATTTACTGTCTATATATTTTATAGAGCTCCAATATTGGAGCTCTATTTATTTTTCTAAAAATCTCTTATCTAGCACATTCCAATTTAAAATATTCAAAAATGAATTTATTATTAGTTTAGTGCTCCTGACATAATTCTGAAATTTGGCTTTTCTTGCCAATTTTTTTGTAGTTTTTCAAAATTTTCATTTGGTTCTAGCATAAGCTGTGCTAAATTGTCTAGTTCTTTGTATTCTTCTTCAGTTAGCTCAAATTTTTTATCTTGTATATATTTTGGCATATGTAAGAATATTATTTCATTATTCATTAGTGAGTGGAAATCATAAAATAGTCCTCTAATTGAAGCTTTTAATCCTAGTGTTGGTGGGTCAGAGGCATATAAAATTGAATCTTCTTTATATTTCTTTTTTCTAATACCTAAGTATGCTTTTGCTCCAAATAAAAATTTATCATATGGAATATCATTTAAGTCAAATTCTATTTTATGGGCTGGACAGTGCATATCTGGGTCTACTAATTTCCATTTTCTTTCTTTTTCGTCGTAATACTCGGTAATCCAATGGTCATAATATATTCCATCATACTTTATATATTCAGCAAATCCGCTTCTTGCTCTTGCTGGTATTCCTTTTGCTTTTAATATACTTGCTAATATTATTGATTGGCTTCTACAAGTAACATGTACTTTATCTTTCGCTTCTCTATTTATATTATAATTTGGATCTTTTCTTAATAACTCTGCAAGCACACTTTGTGCTGTTGGGTATATGTCGTCTTCATATTCTAACCTAGTAATTGGTACTTTTGTCATATCTCCCCAAAAGCATTTACTTTTATTCCTAATTTCTTTATCTCTAAATGCTACTGGATGGATTATTTGCATTCTTTGTAATAAGCATAGTTGTTCTATATCATCTGGTAAGTTTTTTGCAAATTCTTTATAATATCCCAAGTCTGTATATAGGCTTGTTTGTTTATAAAATTCTAATATTTTTTTATCCATATTTTATTATACCTCTTTTTCCCATAATCTATGTGGATATGGTTCTTCACCTTCTCCTTTATTCTTAAAATCATAGTCTTCATAGTATTTATTTAATCTTTTATTTTCTAGCATACAGTCTAGCCTTAAATACTTTATTTTATTTTGTTTTGCTAACTTTTCTATGAAGTTTAATATTTCTATTCCTAAATTCGCATATCCTAATTTAGTTGCTAGGTCATGAATATAATAGGCATTTTTATTGTCTTTCCAGTATTTTTCATCTTCTGTTTTTAGTAAGAATACTCCTATAACTTCATTTTCCTTTTTGGCTACATATAATTTATATTTGTTCATTATATTAATAAAATAATCTGTATTATATAATTCAGTATAGTACCAATCTCCCCATTGATCTATTTTATTTTTCTTAAACCACTCACATCTTTGTTTCAATATTTCTAAAATAGCTGGTATATCACTTTTATTTGCTAATACTATATTCATTTTATTTTTCTCCATTTTAATAATACCATTTTAGTATCTCTTCTAATTTCTTCCTTGGCCTTTGCTTAGGTTCTTCATTTGGATATCCTACAGCAATTGCTGATATTAATTCCATATTTTCATAACCTACTAATTTTGCTATTTCTTTTTGGGCATACACTGTATCTCTTATCCAAAGTGAGCCTAGACCTAAATCTGTTGCTCTTAAACATATATGTTCTATTGCTCCACCTACCCCAAGCGTATCACCTGTAGTCCAATTTTCGTTGTATTGTTTAAAAACTAGTATAAGTATGGGTGCTTCTTTTATTATTTTTGCTGTTGCTTTAACACTACTATTTGCATTAAGTAGTTTTCTTTCTAAACTGGCATCCGTATTTTTTTCTTTCTCTAGCATGATATCAGCAATTTCATTTTTAGTGTTATTTTTTACTATTAGAAATTCCCATGGTTGTCTATTTTTAGCAGATGGCGCTAGTCTTGCACATTCTATTAACTCTTCTATTAACTCATTTGGTACTTCTTCACATTTATATTTTCTAATGCTTCTTCTATTTTCGATTGCTTCTTTTAATTGCATTACTCTGTTTTCTCCTTTTCTTAAATATATTTTATTATAAAATATATACAAGAAAAAAGATAAACAAATTATGAATCAATTTTGTTTATCTTTTATTTTTATATATAAATAACAATTATCCTTAGTATATAACTCCAAATTTAACTCGTGCTCAATATCATAATTGGTAGATTGCAACCATTGTGTATATATCATTTTTTCCTTTTTTACTATATCTTTTTGTTCTCGTGAATTAACACTAAATATTGCATATTTTCCTGCTGGAATTATAAGCTCTATTGTATTATCGTACTTTTTATTACTTCCTACATAATATATATATTTATCTTCCTTACAAATAGATATTCCATACATTCCATTTTCATTGAATTTTTTATATAGCCCATTATTCTCAATATCTAAATATAGTTTTCTTATATTATATAGTAAATCATCGTGAGTTTTGGCTGAAGTTTCTACACAATATAATTTTATTTCGTTAATATCTTTTATTTCATAATTTAATTTCTCACATGCATTGCTGTTATTGTTAAATGTAATTATGGGAAATTGCTTATATTTAATATTACTTGTTTTACATTCACTTGGCGTCATTTCAAACATTGCCTTAAATGCTCTAGCAAATGAGATTTGTGCATCATATTTATATTTAATTGCTAAATCTATAATTTTTATGTCTGTCGTTTTTAACTCTTCAAAAGCTCTACTTAATCTTCTTTTTCTGATATACTCTGATAATGACATATTTGTTAAAAATATAAATATTCTTTGCAACGTATATTCTGAAGTTCCAACTATTTGGGCTAATCTTTTATATTCTATATTTTCAGTTAAATTATCTTCTATATATTTAATCATTTTATTTAAATTTTCAAAATTCATTTTGTTTTCTCCTATATTTATGACTTATTTTATCATTCTCTGCAAGTTTCTATAAATTTAATAAATATATTTCTCATATTTTCTCCCCTCTATTTTATGGTTTAATACTAACATAATGTATTATTTTTTTCAAGAAAATTATTATATTTATTTTTACCCCAAAATAACCTGGTCCTTTTTGGGTAACTTTTGGGGTTAATTAAAATTTACGTCAATTCTATTGTAAAACCATTTTTTTTATTGTATAATTTTATTAAGTTGTAAAGGAGATTATAGAATGGATAGAATTGCAATTATTTCTGATGTACATGGTAATTTGACAGCATTAAATGCTGTTCTTAAAGATATTGATTTAAAAGGTATTAGTAAAATCTATTGTTTAGGCGATAGTGTTATTAAGTGTGCAAATCCAGATAAAGTAATTGATATATTACGTGATAGATGTGAGGTAATTTTAAAAGGTAATTGCGATGAAGCCATTTGCAAGCCTAATGTTCAACATGGTAGATTTTGGAGTAGAGATATTATTGGCGAAGAAAGAGCTAATTTTATTTATAACCTTCCTATTTCCTATGAATTTTATATGAGTGGGCATTTAATCAGGCTATTTCATGCTTCTCCTTTTAGTTTAGAACATGTTTTTAACCCTATGTATGGAAATAGTGATACAAGGTACACCAACTTAGTTATTAATAACCCTGAAGATTTATTTAAAAATACTGAATTTTTAGGTAAGACTGCAAATGACCCTATTCCTGATGTTGTAGGTTATGGGCATTTACATACTCCTAATTTATTCCGTTTTAAAAATAAAACTATTTTTAATGTTGGAAGTGTTGGGGTTCCTATTGAAATGATGAATGATAAGGAAGATGATGAGACTAATAAGTTTTCTACTATGGCATCTTATGCATATTTAGAGGGAAATTTTGGTTCTAAAAAATTGGAAACTTTTAATATTACTTTAGTTAGAGTCCCTTACTCAATAGATACTGAAATTAAAGCTTTAGAGGCTTCTAATATGCCTAATAAGGAAATGATTATTAAAAGTTTAAAGACAGCTATTCACTAAATTTTACATTTATGTATATTATATAATAGCAATGGGCACAGTACCCCGTGCCCCTACAATTCGATTTTTTCTAAAATAAACAAAACAAGATATTAATTAATCTCTTGTATTATTATTAATAAAGGGTGTTAATTATTTTATGGATAATTTTCTGAAAGCGAGAGAAATTTTAAAAGAATATAATCAAGAACATTTACTATCTTTTTATGATGAATTAGATTATGAAGAAAAGGAGTTTTTAGTAAATCAAATTTTACGTATTGATTTTAAGCAAATTTTTGATTTATATGAAGCTTCTAAAACTGATGAGGTAATTCCTTGTAATTTAATAGAGCCTTTACCTTATTTTGATAAAGCTAAGCTTACCCCAGATGAAATAAATATGTATTCTAAACTTGGGGAAGCTTACATAGAAAAAGGTGAATTTGCTGTTGTTACAATGGCTGGTGGCCAAGGCACTAGGCTTGGATATAAAGGACCTAAAGGCACTTTTGAACTTGATATTGTTCCTAAGAAATCTTTATTTGAAATATTATGTGATAATTTGAAAAAATCAAATGCAAAGTATAATGTTACTATTCCTTGGTACATTATGACTAGCATTTATAACGATATGGATACTAAGAAATTTTTTGAGGAGAAAAACTTCTTTGGATATCCTAAAGATTATATTAAGTTTTTTACACAGTCTCAATTACCTTTAATAGATGTAACTGAGAATTTGATATTAGAAGAGCTTTATAAAGTAAAAGAGGCTTCTAATGGTAATGGAGATGTTTTTGAAGCTTTAAAAAAACATGGAATGATTGAAGATATGAAAAATAGAAATGTTAAATGGTTGTTTTTCAGCGGAGTAGATAATGTTACTTTGGATATTGTTGATCCTCTTTTTATAGGTTTAACTGCTAAAAATAATGCTCATATTTCTTCTAAAACTTTATTTAAAGAAGATGCAAATAGCCTAGATTGGATTTTTGCTAAGAGAAATGGTAAACCTGCAATAATTAATAGCTCACATTTAAGCGCTGATATGAAAATAGCTAAAAACGAAAATGGATATGATTTATATAGAGAAATTAATATGCTTGCTCATTTATTTAGTATGTCAGCTGTTGAACTTATTGCTAATAAGAGTTTGCCTTACCATAGAGCATTTAAGAAAAATACTTTTGTAAATGATGAAGGAATGAAACAAATACCTGAAAGCCCTAATACTTTTAAGTTTGAAACATTTATATTTGATGCTTTTTCGTATTTTGATGATATGGTACTTTTACGAGTAAATAAAGAAGATGAATTTGCACCTATTAAGGACTTTAATGGCCCTCATAACCCAGAGGTTGCAAAGGATTTATATTTAAATAAATTAAAATAACTACTTTTAAAATCGGTGTTAAGCCGATTTTTTTGTTTGTACTATTACTTTTTTATAAAAAAACAAGAATAATATTTTCTAAGCTCATCCTTCGCTAAGATTTCTTAGTCGTAGCATTTTAATGCGTACGAATAAGTTATGCTTTAGTAAAATCTAATTCTTCCATAACCATCTTCTAAGGAAACTCACCGCTATCGCGGATGACTTTCCTAAGAATATAAAAAACAATATCAAACATATTAGTTTAATAGATTCTTTATTAGATGTTAAATTTTAATATTATCTTTATTTACTAATTTATTGGTTGCAATTCACAGTAATATAATAATCTTTTTAGTTGTGAATTGTAACATTTGTATTAGAGTTATGTAAAAAATTTCATAATTTCACTTTAATTATAATATTTCTTATGTTGTTATAATGTAGAAAAAAGAAGAAATAGGTGGAAAAATGGAAAAAGACACAGCATTAATAAAATTTAATAAAATATTTCCTTGGTATTCTGGACTATCTGGAGATTTGCTTTTTTGGGTTGCAATAGATACATTATTTTTAGCCGTTGTAAAAAACTTTAATAGTTCTCAAATAGTTTCTTTGACTTCTGTATCTTTGATAACTTGTATATTGTTACAAATACCTCTTTTAAAAATAATAAATAAAATAGGTAATACTAACTCAGTACGACTAGGCTCATTACTATTATTAGTATCTAGTTTATTATTAACTTTTGGACAAAATTATATAACTATTGCTTTAGGAAAGATAGTTTATGAAATTGCATTCACTTTTCAAAACATGGTAAATGCAATATTAAAGAATAACCTTGAACTACAAAACAGAAATGACGAATATATCAAGATAAAAACTAAGTCAAATACTATCTATGCTACTGCAACAATGATTATATCTTTTATCGCAAGTCCAATGTTTAATTTGAATAATTATTTACCAATGTTTGGATGTATATTCTTTTGTTTTATTTGCTTTATATTATCATTTTTTATAATAGATTTTTCTAATTATAATAATGCTAAAAAAGAAGCTAAGAGCAAAGTTAAAATACATTATAGTAAATTAATAATAGTGCTACTTATTTCATATGGGCTATTTTACCCTATTGTAAATTCTGGTCAGTCTAATGGAAAATTATTTATACAACAAGAATTATTATTAAACTTTAGTGTAGAAAAAACAGCTCTAATAATAGGAGTTATTTTATGCATTTCCCGTATTATAAGAGTTATTTCAAACATCTCTTTTAATAGAATTCATAATAAATATAAAGAAAAAGTTGGAGTTATTTTACCTATATTATTATCAGTATCTATTATTTTAATGATAATTGGATCTTTTATAGGAAATTCTGTAATCTTAAAATTTAGTATTATGAGTTTTGGATATATCATTATACTATTTATTAGAGATCCATTTAAAGTATATATGCAAGATTTAGCATTAAGGAATGTAGGTAAAAATGGGCAACAAACATTATTAACAACTATGGAGCTTTCTAGGAAAGTAGTAAGAGCAATAATGAGTTTAAGTTTCACAATGATTTTAGTAAATAACCCTATGATTATAGTTATGGTAATATTGTCGATATTATCAATTATAGAAATATTTATAGGTATAAAATTGTATAAGTTAGTTTTAGGAAGAAAGGTGATAGAAAAATGAAAAGTATATTAATTATGGGAATAGGTAGAGCTGGAAAAACTACTTTAAGTAAAATGATAAAGGATAAGTATACTAGTTATAATTTATTACACAGTGATTCTTTAAAATGGGCAATGATAAGAGCCAAAGATCAAGAGGCATATTTTAGAAAAAATGTAGATAAGCAAAAAGAATTTGAACATGGTGAATATTTTCAAAGAACATTATTAGAATTATATAAGTCATTAACTAGCAAAGATATAAAAGGTTATGGTTATATTTTAGAAAGTGGCCAATTGGAACCCCGAATTGTTAAAGAAATGATAAATTTTGATGATACAATTGTACTATGTTTAGGATTAGGAGATTTCACAGCTGAAGATATGGTTGAGCAGTGTATTAAATATGATACTGAAGAAAGTTGGACTTATGGTTTAGATAGAAACTATTTATTAGAGCATGCTAAGGATTGGTATAGTTGTAATGAAATGCTAAAAGTAGAATGTCCTAAATATGGGATAAAATATATTGATACTTCGAAAAATAGAAAAAAGGTTTTACAGGAAATTTTAGATAGTATACATTAGAAATGCAAGGTATTGATTTGAATTATTGTATTTCTAAATTTGTAACTTGTAATAATATTTGCCCCTTTAAGTTAAATGCTATTTTGGTAAAGAAAAAACTTCCATTTTTGTAGGAGTTTTTTCTTTACCAAAATAATATATATAGTTTATTTTTATTTAAATAATGATCTTTATATTTACTTGGTAGAAGTTCTCCTTTTGCTAACAGTTGAACAACATATTTTAGTTTATTTACATCATAACCTCTTTTTTTAATTAATTTATAATCTTTTTTAAATTGATTACTATATCTTATTTTTAGCACTATTTATCTAATTCCTCAAACATCTCTTCTACACTATCAAAAGCTTTACTTAAATTTTTTCCTTTTTTTACATCTTCTATTGCTTGTATAGTTTCTTTATTAAATCTTGGTTTCCTTATTTCAAAGGGAATTCCATCATTTAATATAAATATAGTAAAATTATTACTTTTGCTTTATTCAATTGCTTTTTTTATATGGTTTATATGCACTTTATCTTTACTTAAATATATTTCCATTACATCCATCCTTATAAAATCATCTTGTAAATTTCTTGAATACAAATAATATTCTACTGCTTTCCAAAGGTGCTTTTTCTTTGTATCATTTACTGCTTCTGCTGCTAGACCATATTTTTTATTTCTTCTTGTTTTTACTTCTATAAATACTATTTCATCTTTATCTAGGGCTATTATATCTATTTCTCCTTGCCTACATTCAAAGTTTCTCTCTATTACATTATAGCCTATACTTTCTAAATATTCTGTCGCTATATCTTCTCCTTCTTTTCCCGTTTCTTGTTTGTAATACATTTTTTACGTCTCCTTTTTTTATATTCTTAGGAGAGTCATCCGCTATAGCGGTGAGTTTCCTTAGAAGATAGTTATGGAAGAATTAGATTTTCTTATGTGGCTTTGCCACTTAGAAAATTTTATTCTTGCTTTTTTATTATATTTCCTGGAAGTGTTTCTACAAGCCCTTCTATTTCCATCATTGTAAGTTTTATATTTACTTCTGCAATATTTATACTTAATGTTCTTGCTATTTCGTCGACATTTATTGGTGTTTTTGAAAGTAATTCATAAATTTCTCTATATTCTTTTTGCACTTTTATTTTTTTCTTTTTAGTATTTTTCCTTTCTTCTTCACATTGTATTTGTTTCTTATTTTCTTTGGGCGAAATTAGGTATTCCTCTTTAGTATTCCTTACCGATTTAGCCCCTACACATTTTCCTATTGCTTCTGTCTTTATTTTCTCTTTTGCTTGTGTTTCTTCTCCTAACTCAATTAATATTTCATTTATATCGGTTAGGATGTGTGCTCCTTTTCTTATTAAGTTATTTGTTCCTCTTCCAGTTTTATCTTCTATTCTTCCTGGCACACAATATACCTTTTTACCTTGCATACTACAATGCCTTGCTGTAGCTGAACTACCGCTTCTGAATTTTGCTTCTACTACTATTGTACATTCTGATATTCCTGCAATTATTCTATTTCTTATAGGAAAGTTTGCTAAATTAGCTTCCGTATTTGGTGGATATTCACTAATAATTGCGCCACCATTTTTGATTATTTCTTTTACTAAATTAATATTCTCTTCTGGATAAATGTGGTTAAATCCTGAGCCTATAACAGCTATCGTTTTTCCTTCTTCTTTCATAGAGTTCTTATGGCTAACTGTGTCTATTCCAATTGCTAAACCGACTTACTATTGTAATTCCTGATTTCGAAAGTGCCTTTGCAAAATTTGAAGCATTATATTCTCCATAAGGAGTGCTATCTCTAGAACCTACCATTGCTACACATTTATTATTTAATAACTTTACATTTCCCATTACATATAATTTTGGTGGGCATTTTTGTATTTTTAGTAAGTTTTGTGGGAACTCTTTATCATTTTTATTTATTTCATAAATTTTGTTCATTTTTCCTCCTTGTATAGTAAACAGAATATTTTAATATTTTTTTGAATAAACTATTGATTATTAATCTAATTTATTGTATAATTTGGTTAATAATTAATTATTAGAAGGTCGATTGAGAACCCCATTTTTTGGTTCGCAGTTGACCTTCACTTATTTCTTTTATATACTTTTTCTATATTATTCTTCTTTATTATAAATATTTTATCTATCCACAAATATCTTTTTGAAATATAAATACTTTCAATTTGTCTTTCTATTTCTTTAAATTTTACCTTTGTATTTGTTAAATCTATTATGAAGTTGTTAGCTTGTTTGTTCTTTTTCTTAATATTACCTTCTATTACATATTTACCGCTACCAATTATTTCTTTTAAGTCAAATCTCTCATTATTTATAATATAATCTGGTGTCTTTATTCCACAGGGTTTATTTATTCTAGGTATAATATTTATTCTCCCTCCAATTGCTTGTCCTAATAATTCTGCTACTTCTATTTCTCTTTGTGTTGGTTTGAATATTACATGTTTGCCATCTACATTATATTTAGTTCCATCATCGTCAATAAAATATTTTTGTTTTTTAATTTGATATTTCTTTTTAGAAGTATATTGTTCTGTTATATCTTGATATTTCATTTCATCTTCCTTTTCGTGCGTGCCTTTATCTATTATGTAAACATTTCTTATCCAGGCATAGTTCACGTAAATCTTTACTTGTATTTCTTACCAGTTAAGCCTATACTATTCTTTTTTATTGTATTCTTATACTTAGGATTTTTTATATAAGGGGTGTCCCCAGCGTTCCGATTTCGTAACGAAAAGGACCGTCCCTACCGTGCTACTTCCAATATTTTTTATCTAAATTCCTATACTGTATTGCCTCTGAAATATGTGATACTTCTATATTTTCTTTTCCTTCTAAATCTGCTATTGTTCTTGCCACTTTTAGTATTCTTCCGTGTGCTCTTGCACTTAGTCCTAAACTTTCAAATGCTCTTTGTAATATTTTCTTACTTTTATTATCTAGCTTGCAATATTCTTCTATTAGTTTTGGCGTAAGCTGTGAGTTTGAATATATTTCTAAGCCTTTATACCTTTCTAATTGTATTTGCCTTGCTTTATTTACTCTTTGTTTTATTTGTTCAGATGTTTCTGCTTCATTGGTATTTTGTAATTTTTCGTATTTTACTGGTGTTACTTCTACTTGAATGTCTATTCTATCTAGCAGTGGTCCACTTATTCTTCCCATATATTTTTGTATGCTTTGAGCTGAACAATTACATTCTTTATCAGGTGAACCATAAAAACCGCATGGGCATGGATTCATTGAGGCTACTAACATAAAGTTACATGGGTATGTTAGGCTTGCATTTACTCTGCTTATACTTACTATTCCATCCTCTATCGGTGCTCTCATTACTTCTAGGGTACTTTTATTGAATTCTGGTAGTTCATCTAGAAATAGTACTCCATTATGAGCTAAGCTTATTTCTCCTGGTTTTGGAATTCTGCCTCCTCCTACTAATGAGCTTGGGGATATTGTGTGGTGTGGTGCTCTAAATGGTCTTACTGTTATAAGTGGTGTTTGTTTTGTTAGCACTCCTGCTATACTATGTATTTTTGTTGTTTCTAAGGCTTCTTCAAAGCTTAAGTCTGGCAAAATTGATGGTATTCTTCTTGCCATCATAGTTTTTCCGTGAGCCGTGGGCTACCGAATAAGTAGTAGGTTATGCCCGACCTGCGGCTGCTATTTCTAAAGCTCTTTTTATATTTTCTTGTCCTTTTACTTCTGAGAAATCTAATAGATATTTATTTTGTTTTGAAAATAAGTTATTTATATCGGTTTTGTATGTTGGAATTGTAACTTTTGAATTTAAATAATTTACTACTTGATTTAAACTTTCTGCACCTAACACTTCTATTCCTTCTACAACAGAGGCTTCTTTTGCGTTTTCTTTTGGTACTACTATTGTTTCAATACCTAGTCTTTTTGCTTCAATACACATTGGCAGAACTCCATCTACTTTATTTATTTTTCCATCAAGTGAAAGCTCTCCTATAAATGCAATATCTTCTAGCCCACCTTTTTCTAAATATTCTGTACAATTTAGTACTCCTATTGCAATTGGCAAGTCAAAAAATGAGCCTTCTTTTTTTGTATCTGCTGGTGCTAAATTTACAACTATTTTTCTACTTTGCAGTTCATAGCCAGAATTTTTTATTGCTGTTTTTACTCTTTCCTTTGCTTCTCTAATACTAGTATCAGGAAGCCCAACAATCTCCCAGCCGTGGCATACCACCTGAAACATCTACTTGTACAGAAATAAGGTAGCCTTCTAAACCAAGTAGTGACATACTTTTTACTATTGATAACATATTCTTTTTTCCTTTCGTTTTTAGGATTTTTTAACCTTGAATTAGGTTAGTTTGATTTTAATTTTTTTGAATTAATTTTTATTATAATAGCACCTTTTACATAATTTGTAAATGGTTTTTGAAAATTTTTTTAAGGTTGTCAATGGGGACGGAGCTTTTTGACACTTTTTTTGTCAGTAGGGACACTCCTTCTAATCTTTACTGTTTATATATTTTCCTTATTGTTTCTCTACTTACATTTGTATATTCTGCTATTTCTCTTAATGAACAATTACTTTTTTGTTTTAATATCATAATCAGTTCTCTTAATTTTCTTTTATTAGCTTTTAAATACTCCAATTCTAGATTATTTTCTATTAAAAACTTTTCTAGAACGTTTTGACATATACCATCATTTTCATTTATATCTATAAAATTATAATCTTCTACAATATTATTTTTAATTTTTCTATGATTTGAATATGGATATTCTTCTGCTTTATTACACATACCAGCTTTCACAGGATTATTATATATGTAATTTATACAACTATATAACTGTTCTTCACTATAAATTCCTTCTGACTTATATCTATCTCTAAATACATACCCTACTTTTTCGTATTTTTTATTGTAATAAATTGCATATTTTGTATTAAGTCTTTGCATATATTTACTTAACTCTTTTATTTCTTCTGCCTTTATTAGCATATGTGCATGGTTGTTCATAATGCAATATGCTACGATTTCTACTTTTTGCTTTTCAATTAAATTATACATTATTTTGATATAGTATTTAATATCTTCTTCCCTTTCAAATATATAGTTTTTATTAATTCCTTGTGTTATGACATGGAAATATATTGTTTTAATATAACTTCTTGGATATCTCGACATGAACTACCTCCTTAGAATAAAATTTTTAGAAATAAAAAAAATAGTATGATATAGATTAATTTTTATTATTATATCATATTGCTTCTATTAAATTTGTCGAATACTGTCTTCTATTTATATTTTTTTGACTCATTTATATTTTGATACGCCTGTCCCTTCTGACAATAAAATTGTCAAAAAGCTCCGTCCCCATTGACACCATTGACAAAAAGCCCTAATCCAATAAATTGGATAGGGCTTTTGAGTAGTAATTTGACTAAAAACAAAGTTAATGTTAATAGTCGTTTGGAAGGAACCCATCGCATCTTTCTGCGGGAATTTTGTTTTGAGTAACACGAATTGGCTGTTCAACGTAGTCAGGCGTAATATTTCCTTTTTCATCAACCGTAAGAATCCATGTTGCTGAAGTAGTTAAACCATTGGTGTAAATTCCATTAGGTTCAGCTTGTGAGACAACTGTCCCACTTGAATTGTAGTAAACCTTATCAGGAGAAGTGATACTCGCTGAATATGGAATACCGTATCCAATACATTTACCTTCATAAACCCATTTGCCAGTATACTCACATTTTGTATACCAATAGCAAATTAAATTAGGATCATCCCGAAGTTCATAGATTTCTTTAAGTTGTGCATACTCAAAGAAGTTTACAAGATCTGGATAACCGATTGCATTAGCAATCTGTTCTTTCATTTCTTCAGAGTATTGCTTATCTCTGTATGACGAAGAATCCGAACATCCAGTTAAGCATCCGATACATAAAACTGCTAAGAGAATAATAGCTATCATTCTTTTTTTCATTTTCATATTAGTTACCTCCTCGTAAACATTCTCTATAGAAAGACTTAAGATCGCTATTTTCAATGTCTCCTAAGTCTAAGTTTGGATATCTGTCAACAACATACTGCATAATTGCAGTCCTTTCAACATCTGTTTCTGCTTTGTTGTACTCCTTATATTCTTTTGCAAGGAAGCTAGCTGCCGTTTCTGTGTAGGCTACCGAATGCTTAAAAATCTGCCGATTTGCATCAACTGCAACCTTTTTATATGCAAAGCCAATACCACCAAAAATAACAACTAAAAGTACTACAAGCACTACTCCCCGACCAAAGACCTTTTTGCCTACATAGTCTGCTTCTCTGAATTCTCTGTCTATATCTCTTTTGAAATCATTGTCTACCCTCATTTTTTTACCTCCTGTATTGAATGCTTGGTTGATAAGTTTCGAATAACAACATCCCCTTAGGTACCTCTAAACATAATAGTCCCTCCTTATTCAATTACCAATGTACTAAATAATAACAGTTATATTATACTTTCATTATGTTAATTTGTCAATACAATTTTAAAATCTTATGTTATTTCTTAAGTATTGTTTGTACTTCTTTTCTTCTACTTAAAAAAATGTTATTCTTGAATCTTATATTCTAAT
This sequence comes from uncultured Clostridiaceae bacterium, assembly GCA_948444845.1. Lineage (GTDB taxonomy): Bacteria > Bacillota > Clostridia > TANB77 > CAG-508 > UMGS1663. Next base: position 16,162 of record CAOJVB010000016.1, read on the forward strand.
AAAAATACCGTATTAGGATTTCTTATATCATCTATTTGATGAAAAGAATGCCCCTAAGTGGGCTAAATATTGGATAATTATCTAAAATTAAGTTAAAATACAAAACGTTAAAATAAATGTTTAAGTTACAAAATAGCCCCAGCCTCGAAAGAGTCTGGAGCTATTCAATGTTGCTAATACAAATTTTATATTAGCTTTAAAACATTAAGATTAATAACGACAACGTGAAAATTCCCACTCATGTCCACATTCCTTACAAGTTACAGTTTTAATAATCCTTGGAAATACTAAGTCATCGTTTCGTCTTACTGAAGTTACTTCTCCCGTTAATTTCCCAGCTAAATAATTTTCAGATCCTCTTGGTGCACAACAAATACACATTTTTCTTAACATTTTTTCTACCTCCTAATTATTTGATGGTAGTAATTATATAATATATTTACATAAAATTTAGGTTTTTTCTTATGTTTTATAAAATTTCCTTTAGTATTTCATACACCTTATGAATTGGAAGCCCCATTACAGTCGTATAATTTCCATTTATTTTTTCAATAAATACGCAGAATTCTCCTTGTACTGCATATGCTCCTGCTTTATCCATTGCTTTTCCTGTTGCTATCCATTTTTTTATTTCTTCATCTGTCATATATTTAAAGTATACCTCTGTTATGTCATAGTCTAAATATTCTTCGTATTTTCCGTTTCTTTCTACTAGTATTGCTAAACCTGTTATTACTTGATGTTTTGTTCCATTTAGTTCTTTTAATATTTTGAATGCGTCTTCTTCATCTTTTGGCTTTCCATATATTTTTCCATCTTTTATAACCATTGTGTCTGAGCCTATTACTATTCTATCTTCTGTGGTTTCATCAAATACTGTTTTTGCTTTTATGTATGATAGTCTTTTTGCTTGTTCTTCTATAGTAAGCCCATTCTCTAAAGTTTCATCTGCGTCACTTACTATTACTTCATATTTTAGATTTAACATGTCCATTAATTCTTTTCTTCTTGGTGATTTTGATGCTAATATTATTTTCATTTTTTATTTGTTTGCTTCTATAGCAAACTTTCCTCCTTTTACTTATATATTTTTAGTGTATTTGCATTTTGGATAATTGCTGCATCCATAGAATTCTCCACATTTTCCTTTATATTGTGATGATCTTAGTTTTAATATTATTATGATTAATACTATTATTATAATTATATACATTCTTTTTTCTCCTCTTTTGTGTCTGCTTTTAAGTATATCATTTTATTTTTGTTATTTAAATATTTTTTGTCAAAATTTTACATTTTCTTATAATTTTATAAGCAATTATATTATTATTTTCATATATATTAGTAAAAAACTTAAACCTTTATAAATGTTATTAATTATTTTTATTCTTTTAAAGGTCTGTCCCTTTTGACAATAAAATTGTCAAAAAGCTCCGTCCCCATTGACACCCATTGACAACTTCATTGACAGCAAGTATTAAAAATGCTATTATAATTGTATTATGAAGTATTTTATTTTAGAAAAAGAAAACAATTTAACTGAATTAATAGATTTTTTGATTGACGAAACCAATTTGCCTCAAATTCATAGGCGATTGAATATTTATTCTGCTGAAGATGATACTCAAATTGAGATTTTGGATAATAAAGTTCTTTTTAGGGAGTCTTCTAGAAATAAGTATATTAATATTAAAAATAAGAATCTTAAACAGTTTTTTAAATATGTACAATCTAAAAATTCAAAGGTTTTTATTATAAATGATATTGTACTACTTAAGTTTCCTAAAGTTGATTTATTGTTTAATACTTTTCATGGTAATATTTTGTCTACCGATGATATTGTTATTTTTGAAAAGATTAAGCAAAGATTTAACTTTGAAACTTATGATAATATTAATGAGCATATTCCTGTGTTTATGAAAGAACCTGAATTTTTATTTGATGAAATGGGTAATGTTAATTCAAAAATAAAAAGTTATGCAAATAAGACTGGGCTAGACATTAGGTCTTCAAGTGCTTCTCTTAAGATTAGACTTTCTAATTTGTCAAATGATTATTCTCATATTGAGCAGTGTTATGAATTAATAACTAAGGAAAAACTTTTGTCTTTTAATTCTAGTAATAAATATGTTAATAAGTTTAAAAACATTAGCATTATTATTCCTACTTTTAACCAAAATGTTATTCCTACATTACTTTCTATACAAGGCCAAAATATTTCAAAAGAAGATAAAGCTAAAATACAAGTAGTTGTTATTGATGATGGCTCTAATATTAATGTTTTAAATCAAATTAACTCAATGAGAAATAAATTAGACTATGAAATTAATGTAATATCTTTTGACAAGAATAATGGCCTTTCTAATGCACGAAATGTTGGTATAGCTCTTGCTAAATATGATTTGCTACTTTTTATTGATTCAGATATTATTTTGAGTAAAGACTATATATATGATATTAATATTAGATTACAGCTTGTACCTAATGCAATATTTGTAGCGATGAGAAAGAATATTGAGAATAATTCGAATTTAATACTTGAAAAAAACTTGCTTGCTCGGTATTCCATCTTCTTTAGAATTTGATGATAGTAGAGTTGTTACTAGAAGTAAAGAATATCATGTTGGATGGGACAAGGCTTTTAACAATGAAACTATAAGCATTTTAGATGATAGTAATTATTTTAAAGAGCTTAGCTTTGGTTCAAAAATAGGTATATATGATTTATCTAGTGTTGTTACTGGTCATAACATTGCTATAAATAGAAATTTAATTACAAAATATCCTGCATTTTCAAAAAGATTTTCTGGTTGGGGTATGGAAGATGCTTATTTTGCTTCTTCATTAATTTCTAATGGATGTTTTGTTATTCCTGTACTTTCTTCATGTGTATATCATATAAATCATCCACCTCGTAGTGGTAGCATGGAGCAAAAAGCTAAGGAAGCGAGCTTAAATTTTCAAATATATAATGATATGTTAGATGAAAAGTGGGAAGATTAATGAAAAAATTTATTCTATTTGATGTTGATGGTACATTAATAGATAATGGTGCCTACCCTGAAAATTTTGATAATATAAAAAAACAAATTAGTATATTAAAAAGAGATTATATTATTGGAATATGTACTTATAGGCCGTTTGATTTAAATGTAAGAAAAATTATGAAAGATTATGGGTTAAATGGTCCTGTTATTTGTGAAGGTGGAGCTTGTGTTTTTGATAAAATTTTCCTTAAATATAATATGGTGTTTAAGGATGAAACTATTTACTTTAATTTGAATGCTTTAATTAAAAATATTATTTTAGATTATATTAATAATAGTAATATAAATGCATCAGTTGTAATATCAAATAATGTTGAACAAAATGATTTAGCAGTAGTAATAAACGGATATAGGAAAATGTCTTCTACTATTCGTTTTCCTGAAGTTTTTAAAGAACATATAGATGAAATTATTAGCTATATGAAGAACCATGAAAAAATTAAGAATATGAATATTACTAAAAGCCATGATAATGAATTAAAGCTTAATGTTTTATCTAAAAATATTAATAAAATGTTAACTATAGAAAAGTATTTTAAAAATTCATATGTAACTTTCGTTACTGATTTTGAAGAAATATTTCCTACTACTAGAAATTCTTCTTTTATAAAAGTTTTTAGTGTGGGGACAAATGCAAATTTTAATAACAAATGTAACTGCGTTTTTTCAAATTTTGGCAAAGGCGTAGAAGAAATATTAATAAAATTAAGGAGTGAATTATGAAAAAATACGAAGAATTATCACCTGATTGTAAAATATGGTGGGATGAAGGTTTTATTATAACTAATGAAAAATATACACAAGTTAGTGGTTATATTTTTAATGAGAAAAATGAATTATTAGTTGTTAAAAGTGGCAAAACTTGGACTGTTCCTGGTGGTCACCCAGAAGCAGGCGAAACACAAATTCAAACATTAGAAAGAGAAATTATGGAAGAAGCTTGTGTAACTATTAATAATATAAAATATTTAGGAGCTGTTGAAGTTGTGGAAAATGGCGAAACATATTATCAATTACGTTATACTGCAAAAGTAGATACTGTTTTACCTTTCAAAAAAGAATGGGAAACAAGTGATAGAGCTTTTGTAAGTTTGGAAAACTTAAATGATTATATTACATGGTCTAATGGAATTACATTTTCTAAACAAATAGAGAGTGCAAAGAAAGTTTGGAGTATATAGTTAAGAACAAAAGTCGATTTTTCCTATACTATAAAAAATAGATTATCATTTCTGACAATCCATTTTCACTTTTTGATTATGTTCTTCTATTATTTTTTTTAGCTTATTGTTAAAATAAACTCTTGCACTATCATATTCTTCTCTATCAGGATTTTTATATGTTTTATTACAGTTAGGACAATATAATACTGTTTTATATCCAGCATCTTTAGGTAAAATATTCCCTTTACATTCTACACATACTGGAGTAACATCTTTAATCTCTATTTGATTTCCTATTCTATTATATCTCCATTCATATAATAATCCATTATATATATCACTTGAATAATTTTTATACCAACTTTCATCTTCATCTTTTGCTTCATCTATTTTTAAATAAATTCTAAGAATTATATATAAAATAACTATTATAATTATAATTACCCATACTGGTATAGAGAAAGTCAATATATTACCTATAACTTCAAATATTTTTTTCCACATAATAGCAAAGGCATTTTTAAAATCAATATTTTCAAATTTTGATACAAAAATTGGGCATATTATATTAGCAAGAATAAAAATCACAACTGCAATAATCTTTTCTTTGTATTTTTTAAAATTCATTTATATCCTCCATTGTTATAATAATTGCATTATAACATACCGTTTCTTATTTCACAATTAAATAAGATAATTTCTTTTAACTTTCAATTACCCCTTTTATAGCTTTTGAATTGTTCTTAGATCTTATTTCATAATCAATTTTTATTTTATTGCTTTTGAATAATAGTTTAGATTCTAAGAACATTGATTTATTATGCATTAGTTTTTTAAAATCGGTTTTTATTATTATCTTATTATCTTCTTCATATATTGAATTTTCAAATATACCTTCTATGTCGTATTTAAAGTCATCGGCTTTTTCCTTTAATTCATCTAAATATGTTTGTTTACTACTATACATTGCTCCTATATATGATGGAATATGTGGTGGTGCAACATTAGCAGTTGCTATAGCTGGATAATAATACTCATCTATACTACTTACTCTTGGGCATTCTATCAAGTCTTCTTTTAAATCATTGTACATATTTCCTAAATATTTAATTACATCATCTTTAACAATAAGTGTATCCTTTCCTATAAATACATCTTTATCTATAATTAGTTTTAATTCTATATCTTCATCAAAATAATTTCCAATATTTGAAATAACTAAATTAGTATTATATATTTTTGGTAATCCCTTAGAATAATAACATATTGCCAAATATTCAAGTATATAAACATCTAACTCTTTTAATTTCCAATATCTCTCTATTTCATTTTTATCTCCACATAGTGTTTTACTAATTGGACTCAATCCACCACCATTAAAAGTAGTTTGCCATCTTATGTTTTTAAACTCAAATATTGAATCTTCATATTCTAAATTTAATTTTTTTAATTGTTCTTTTAAAAAACTTTCTTTTTCATCCTTTAACTTAACAACTTCATTACTTATTAAGAAAGACATTCCCATTCCAAATGAATATTCTTTTCCTTTTAATTGATTAATATCATTAACAAATTGTTTTAACTTTTCAAATTTTTTCTCTTTATACTTTTCTATTATTGAATTAACTTCTGATAACTGTATTTTATCAAATAAGTTTCCATCTAAGTATGATTGAACCACTAATTTACTATTCTTATTTTCTTTAAACATATACTCAAGATCTTTTTTATTAGCTATACTTGTTGTACTTCCTTTTCTAATATATATTTCATTTTCTTTTAATTTTCCAATTTGTTTTTTTATCATAAATGGTCTATTTGAATTATTGATTACTGGTATTTGAATTACAAGGATATTCTTTCCCTCAATGTTTAATACTTTGTAATTGACAATCAAATTTTCATATATGTATGTATTGATTATTTGTTGAAATTCTGCTTCATCTCTTATTTGTTTTGTGTCAATTTCTCTTAGGTCTGTACATACATTGTTTTCTTCTACTGCACCAATTATAATATATTTATTTCTAATACTATGTGAATTTGCTAAAGCTAAAACATCTTTAACTAATTCTTCTTTATGATCCTTTTGATAATCATACTCTTTAAAATCCAAATAATCACTCTCTTGATGACAATCTATCATTTCTTTTACTTCATCTTCAAATTCCATAATTACTACTCCTTAATCCGAGTATTATTTTATCACATTTTATATCTTTTCACAACTAAACCTCATTTCCCCACGAATCCCATCCATCTGCAGTCTGTCTTGCAAATAATTCAATTCTAGGTAAATCTCCTACAAGTTCAACTATCTTATCTCTTACTATTGCAGGTTTCTTGCTATGTTCTTCTATATGAGCATCAATTATTTGTGATACTTTATTTGATTTTCTCTTTACAGTTCCTTTTGTACCAATTAAGCAAAGTTCTGAGTTTGCTCTAGTCCAATGTCCCATACCAAAAAACCAAGTATCACTTTTCTTATTTCTTTTAACCCAATTAAATCCACAAGTTTTATACTTAAATCCCCATTCTTTCATAGTTCGTAAACCTTCTAATAGGCAAGGAAAAGTTACCCACAAAAAAAGAATACAATCACGATCTGAAATGTTTTTGATTGTATCTTTCATATTTACTATACTTTCAATGTCCATTGTGGGATAGTGTTTTTCAGCTGTTCCCATTCCATCTCTCCAAGTTTTATATTTCCAAGGAGGATCAGCATAAATAATATTGTATTTCTTATCCGTTGTATATATATCTGTTATCAATTTACACCTCCTTATTTCCAAATAAGTATTCTCTAGGATTTATAAAATCTCCACTTTGCGACATTCTTATTTCAAAGTGTAAGTGTGAGCCTGTCCTATATCCAGGATTTGGATCACGATTAGGATCTCCTCCTTGAATTCCAACTACTGTACCTTGCTCTATTTCTTGACCTTCTATAACATCAATCCTAGCTAAATGTGCATAAAAGGTATAATATGTTGTTCCACCCTCAGTAATGTGTTTAACTTCTACACAATTTCCGTAACCATTTTGAACACCTGCAAAAACAACATTTCCAGTATTAACTACCATTATATTTGAGTGCCAAACTCCTGCTAAATCAATTCCTGTATGAAAGCTCTGTTTTCCTGTTACAGGATGGATTCTTGAGCCAAATTCACTTGTAACAGTAGCACTTTGAACAGGCATAGGGAAAGTTCCGTTGTATTCTAATTCTCCAACTGTTAGAGTAGGAGCATAAGTATCGTGCATTTCAACTAATGAATAATAAGAACTATCTGAGGCTTGTCCATCATCTCCAAACCCAAAAAAGCTTTTGATTTTATCAATAGTAGAAGTAATCGCAAAAATAGGAATTAAAATTATTAAAGTTATAACAACAATAGTAACAATAATTCCTATAATTAACCTTTGTCTTTTTTCTTCATATGTTATTTGACTAATAACAGCTTGTGCTATAAGTTTTGCTGTATGTGGATCTATTGCCATTAACGACCACCACCTCGACCAAAGAACTCAAATTCAATAGGGAATATATCAAATCTTACAAATATCCTGTTTGAGCCAATGATAAATAATGCTAAACCTCTTTTCTTTTTATATAAAAACTCTGCTTGTGCCTCGCTTAATTTAAAAAGTTCAGTAGATTCTTCTAAGTTCTGTCCATCAGTACCCATAAGAATTTTATATGTAGCCATATCAAGTATTGCTTGACCGTACATTTTTACAGAGCCATCTAAAAAGTCAACAATAGAGTGTGATATAATAATTAAACTACCTTCATATTTTCTACATCTTTTAGCAACATTTCTTAAAAATATCAATGTTTGAGGAACTTCAGGATCAATAAGTAAATAAGCCTCATCGCATACAAGCATTGTTTTTTCAGTTTTATCTTTACTCATAATTTCCCAACAATAAGTTAGTATATTAAAATATTGTGCTTTTTTTATTCTATCTGAGGCATTTTGCAAATTAAATGTATCAAAACACACAACTTTTGCTATATCATTTACAGAAGTATAACCATTAAATAAGCCTTTTTCAGCTCCTATACTAATTCCTCTAATTAAACTTTTTAAAGTAGCAAATATTTTTTGCTTTTCCTTCTCTCTTTCATTATTTGCCTTTTCTCCAAGTAGGTTATATAAATCAGTCATTATAGGAAATTTATTGTTAGGAATTCCTGTGATATCTGTATCCCAAGTAATATTAAAATTTCCATATAATTCTTCTAATACTTCTTCTAAATAAGCTACTTGTATTGAATTTAATTCAGGGTATAGAAGTTTAAAGAATGTTCTTAATGTTTGAAAATGTAAAGCCATAGCTCCCATTCCTTTCCCTTCATCTTTATAGCCAATTTCTTCCTCGTTTTCATCATCTAATGGAACTGCCTTTATTTGCAATGGATTTATAATTCCACCTTTACCACTACCAATATCAATCCATTTTTCGCCTAGTTTTTCGGTCATTTCTTTATATTCCCTCTCAGGATCTATTAAAATAACTTTTGTGTCAGTCATATATTCATTTAAAATTAAGTGCTTAGCAACAGTAGATTTTCCAACTCCTGCTGTACCCATAATTACAAAGTTTGAGTTAGTTCTGTCTCCACCTCTTTTCCAAGGATCAAGTATTACGATTCCACCTTTTGTATCTCTAGCAAAGTAATATTTGTTTCCATCATTAAAGCCTGAACTAGAAAATGGTAATCCACCTATCCAAGAACTCTCTAACATATTTCTATCAGCTATTTCTTTTATTACTGGATCTGTAATAGAAAAAGGCGACATTAACTTAAATGAGTTTCTACTCAAATTAGTTAACAATCGCCCTTTCATTTGCATTGTTGCAAGTTTTGTTAATACAGCCTTTGACCTTTGTTTTAGTTCCTCCATATCTTCAGCAATAACCATTATTGAAATAGTTACATATACAACAGTTTCTCCGTTTAAATCAATTTTTTCAATAAGCTCCCTAGCATCGTTTATTTCTCTTTCAGTTCTTTGTCTTAGTATTTCATCTTTAATGCTATCGTATTGAATTTCATTTTGTCTTATCCCTTTACTTATATTTTGCATTAAAGTATCTTTTTCAGTAGGAGATATATTAAGTGAACATACTGTATTAGGAATATTAGCAATACTTTCAAGCCATCCAACTCTAACTTTATGAGGATATTTTGTTATTGCATAAACTCTACCTAAATAATCTCCAACTCTAAAATAGTTTTTCTTATACTCAATACCGCCAATAGGGGTAAGAATATTAAGCAATGTATGATTTTCAATTATTTTTTCAATTTCTCTTCTTTTCAAAATTATTCCTCCCATATAAAAAAGACTATAACTTTAGTCAATAGCCTTTAAACATTTTTTAATCTTAATTAAAATAATCTTCAATATCTAAAAAAGAATCCTCATTAATTTCTATTTGTTCTATATCTATTATTTGTGGATTTTTATATTCATTTCCATCTTTTGTTATTTCTATTATGGTTGGACAAATATAGCCCAAGTAATTTTTATTTTTATATTCTTTATATACATATTCATGTTCTTCTTCTGAATAATAGGATCTATCGTAATCCAAGCATTTAAAATTTCCTAACAAGTTTATTAATATATCACAAGAAACAATTATCCTTTTTTCTTCAGCTTTAATAACATTTAATGTCAAAATTCCTGAACATTCATAATCATCTATAACAATATTACTTTCTTCATCACATTCAATATTGACTGTAATTTTATCAGGAATTTGATTATCGAAATCATATGATTTAAGATATTTAAAAATTTCTAACTTTTCTTCTGTACTAACTTTTAAAACCGTGTCGATTACTTCATCTATCTTCGAACAACAATTTATTCTTTTTATTCCTTTTTCTTCAACTGCTTTAATTATTCCATTATCTTTAGTAACTATCAATACTCCATCTACTTCCAAATTAGTACTTACATATTCAAAAATTTCTTCTAAGAAAAATGCATCTTTAAATTCATAAGGTTTGCTTATTTCAAATGGATATTTCATATTAAAATATTTATCCATGACTATTTCAGGATTAATATTTTTTATCTCAATTATTTCGGATTTAGTTTGCTTTTTGAATTCCTCATAATCAATTAGATTTTTGTTTAAATTATTATCAATATCCTTTTCATCCACAAAGCCATATATCCACTTACAATTCTTTTTTATTACTCTCTTATTTTCTTCTATCCTAGTATTTATATGCTTTTTTATTTCCTTGTCGATTACAGAAACAATAAGATTTTTAATTTTATTGTTTTTACACAGATCAACATATTGTTTTATTATCTCATTTCTTAAATCAAAATTAAATCCTATTTCTTCAAAAATATTTGTATCAATAAAAACAACTATTTTGTTATCATTAAGTCGTTTTAAAATAGTATCATCCATTTTTACCTTCCTTTATTAGTAATTAATTTATATCTTAAGTAATTATATCATTTGATTTTAATTTTCACAATGCCTTAGCATTACAACTTTATCCTCAATATCTGTATCTTCTCTGTGAGCATAATTCATATTTAAAAAGCTATTACATAACTGTATTAGAGAAGGCTCATCAAGGATTTCTGTTTTTATGCTACATCTTTCAAATTTATTGCTTAAATCCAAACACCTTTTTAATAAGTCTTTTTCAGAATTATCATCGTGCTTAGCATTTATCATCAAAAAAGATTGCCTTTCAACAATTTCTCCGTTCAACGACAATCTTTGTACCTCTTTTAAATGTGTTTTTAATAATCTCTTTTGTATTGCATTATCTGTTGTATTTATAATTTCTGTTAAATATTCTTGTAAAGGAGATATATCAACAGCTCTAGCAATATTAAAATATTTCATCTCTCCTTGTTCTGAAGAAAGTTCAGCAGATAATTCATTTATTAAATTGTATTTTTCTCTTTCAGTAAGTAATTGTGTGTTAATTGAATATATTTTTAATCCTGCAATTACATTGCCATCCCTTGTATAAATATAGTTATTTCTAATATCTAAAATTCCAACTTCTTCATTACAAGTGATTTCTTGTGATTTTTTACCAAATAAATTAAATATTTTTTCCAGCATTTTCCCTCCATTTATTATAGTATTTATATCTATATTGTTTTTGTGTGTTTGCAAAATCAATTAAAAACTTGATTTGCCTAGTAACGCATAAATTATTTTCATCTTTAGCTGTTCCTATAATTGTTCCTGCAACACCTATAAATTCAATTATAATAGGCAATAGTAAATTACCTTTTAACTTATATATAATTAAGCTAATAGGGAGTAAACAACCAAAAACAATTATTGTAGATATGAGTTCTTTAACTCCATATCCTTTAAAAAATTCCATTCTAGTTTTCACATTAGAAGGAATATATAGTTTGTATTCATTTTCATTGTTCATTAAAAACCTCCTTATATTATAGTGATTGAGGTTTTACCAACCTCCACCACCTCCTCCACCTTGACCTCCTCCTGAGAAGTGTGAAGGTATAATATCTCCTGTACCATAATAATTCTGAACTAAAACAAGAACTACAAATATAAGCTCTGCTATAATTCCAAAAACTATGGTATTTCTTATTTTTCTTTTATATGATCCTTGAGCTTCCTCATCATAGATCATTTTTGTTAGGCAAAATACCACTCGAAAGGCTACTCCAAGTGGTATTATCACAACTCTTAATAAATTTATTATTTCATTTAAAGTATCCATAAATTACCCTTTCTTTAATGTACTTAATTTCCTTTTAATTTGAGAAGAAAGTTCCATAGTTTTACTTGTAGTAACTATCACATTACTAATTCCACCTGTGCCACCACCAAGCATAAATTCTTGTAGGAACTTAGGTGTTTTAATCGCCATTATAATTCCTGCGATTCCGAATAACATTTTTACATTTAATATCAGTATTATTGCGATTTTGCATAATATAATTTGTACTATAACTGTCAATATGCTTTTTATTAACTTTTCTGAATAAGATTTAAAAACTCCTCCATCAGGGTTTACTAAACCAACACAAGCTAAAGGAAATCCTAGTTTTAATACAAACATCTCTAAAGCCCTCATTAAAAATTGTATATATAAAACAAATAATAGTATTAAAGCTATCAAACCTACTATTGCATTGAATAAGCCTGTTGTAGCAATATTTGCAATGATAGTCGTAAGCGATATGTTATTTGCCATATTCATTGAGGTTAATATAGATTCTCCAAATGACTTAGCAATTTGAATTATCCAATCGTACAGAACAGAAAAACTGACTGCTACAACTATTGCTCTTATAAAATAAACAATATATGTAAGGGGAGGAGTATCAGATTCTCCATCAGTCCATAAAATATACATATCAAACCCTTTTTTTAAAAACTTTAATACTATTAAAGATAAAGATATACTTAAAATAAGTGCTTTTAAACCTGAAAAGTCAATTACTGTACTTCCAAAATTAGATGAAATATAGCTTTCTGCATTAAAGCACATATCAATAAGTCCGTTAAATGCAGAGTTTATTACATTATCAGCACCACCAATAATACTGGAAATTAGACCAGTTAAAATTGATTCCAAAATGTACCTCCTTATTTATAATATCCAACTATTAAATTTATAAGTCCACTAGCAACTATTACACCAACACAGCATATAATCGCCACTTTAATTCTTGAGTCCCATCTTTTGCCATCCATTTCATCGCTTGATGATTTTCTAAGCAAATAATATCCAACTAATAATACTGTTAAAACAGGAGCAAGTATTAAAAGCCAATTAGTTAAATCAGTTATTAAGTTTTGAGTTCCTGTTGCTATTTTGCTGTCTTGAACTCCTGCAAAACAAGTGCCTGTTGCACAAAAAAGACTTGTTATAACAAGTCCTGCTTTTCCTATTTTTTCTAAATATTTTTTTGTTTTTTCTTTTATTTTCTTCATACATAAATTCTCCTTATCTATACATATTCCAAATTCCCCATAGTTTTATATCTTCAATTTCTTTTACAGGTCTTTGACTTTCTCTTGCTAATCGTAACTTCCTATTATGTTCTTGATTTCCCATTCCAAATAAAGTATTAAACTTCCATTTTGAAATATCAGGAAGTTTTGTAATGATAGGAAATAAACCTGTTTGAATAATTAAAACATAAGGTCTTTCAATTCTAAGTATTTCATCTTCAGTTAATAAATTTCTACTAATTAAATTTACTGATTCTGAATTACTGCCATTTTGATATTTACTGTAACTACTTGATCTACTATAACTAGAAGTTGTATAACAGCCTAGCTTTTTTGAAATTATTGAGGCTGTTTCGTTTGAAGCTGTTTTTAGATAGATCCAAGTTTGACAGTTATCTCTAATATTTTCAGCAATTTCACGACCATATTTATTTTCAAGTTGTGAAAATGACTGTAAGAATAAATTAAATCTAATCCTTCTACCTCCTGAAACTGTGAGCATATTGCTAAATGAAGGTATAGTTGTGAAGTTACCAAATTCATCTAAAATATAATTTACTCTTGTTTTTAATTCGCCACCTCGTTCATCAGCAGATTCAACAAGTGAAACATAGTTTTGATAAACAAATAGTGAGGCAAGGGGATAATAGGTTGTTTTTTCATCAGGAAGTATAATATATGTTACGGTTTTTCGCTCTCCTGCTTGTTTTAAACTAAAATCACTTTTACAAGTCATTCCATAAATACTTTTACTTGTAAATAATCTAAGAGTAGTAAGAGCAGAAGTAAAAAAAGAGCCTCTTGTTTTTTCAGGTGCAATTCGTGCAATACTAAAAATTGTACTTGAAGGATGTTCAGGAGGCAAACTTTCTATATATTTATTTATAGGCATTTGTTGTCCTGTTGTTTTACACATTTCTGAAATAAAAGAATATACATTAGTTAAATTTTGATATTCAGGGTGTTCCTTATTGTCAAAAACAACACTCATAATTGCACCTGCAATTACTGACATTTCGCCATCTCTCCAAATTTTTTCCATCTTTGTTTCTTCATTTCCGACTAAACTCTGTGTTATATCCCAAGCATATTCTTCAGCTTTTCTGAAGTCGTTTCTATTTACTGCATCAATTACAGGTTGTAGAAAATTATAACTTGTACTTTTAGTAGGATTCTTAAAATCTAAAGTTATAATGTCATAACCTAAGTTTTTCAAAAATTTTGAAGTATAATGATATATTTCAGCCTTAGGATCTGAAATAACCATACTTTCGCCTGACATTCCAAGATTTCCAACTGTTTGTAAAACAATACTTCTAGTTTTACCACTTCTTGTAGCTCCAACAACTAGGCTGTGTATATTGTCATCAATATAATAAATATTTTCTTGTTTTCTATTTTTCTCATAACCTACAATAATTCCACCTGAATTAAAAGTATTATTGTTATCATCTAATGTATTACATTTAAAAGCTCTTTTAAATTCTTTTTTTGTTAGCCATCTTGCTGTTCCATGTTGTCCTTGTCCCGTTATTTCTGGAGTCTTTAATTTATCAGTAATACTAACAGTTCCACTTTGGAAAGTATTTTTATTTTTAAATCCAAAAAGCATAACTATTATAACTTCTACAAGTAAATATATAAGAAAAAATAGTAGTAATAATTGCTTATCAACTACTATTTGTGAAAATTCTATTTTAGAAAGTTTTGTATGAATTATAACACTTAAAAATATGCTTAATGGTATATTAAACATTGATAAAATTGTTATAATTCCAATTTTCTTTTTATTCATTTTCTAGCTCATCTCCTTGTTCTAAGTTATTTTCTAATTCAAATTTAACAGTATATGCTTTTATTTGTTCTTCGGTTAAATCTTTAAAATCTTGATTTTTAGTGTCATTTCCTGTTATTACAAAGTTTCCTCTAATATTTAAACCATCAATACTTCTATTTATAGGAAGTAACTTTTTAAATGCCTCCTCATCATAAACTATAAGAACATCTTTGTATTTAATAACTTCTATATGTTCATTTCCTACAATTCTTCTTAAAGTATTAAGTCTATTAGGAATCCTTTTTAATTCAGGATTTTTATTGTTTTCAACTATGAGAACTAACATATTCTGTTTATCAATAATTACCACCTCCTAAAGTTCCATATCTTCTAATTCCTCTGTGCTATAATGCATCTCGATAACAAGTTGTTTTTTAGCACTTTCATTTAATCCAGTTAAGGTAGATATATCTCCAGTCTGCTTATTTTTACTAAATTGTTCTATTATTTGTGCAATGTTAGAATGAATACTCTTATAAGTAATTTTTTCATTCTTAATGCCCTTAATATTTTTTCTTGATTTTTCTTTAAAGTATTGCTCCATATTTTCTTTTAGGTATTTTTCTTTATGAAGTTTTTTATCACTACATTTATAACCAGTAGGAGTAGTGTATATAATACTTAATCTTTCTTTACTCCAATTCACTTTATATCCTAGTTCGTTCATATTTCTGAAAAACTCATATTTATTATTTGATTTTTCCATAACAGCATCAATATCATTGCTAAGAACTTGTTTCCAACTAATACCTTTAATTCTTGCTTGATATTCGTTTATTTTAATATCTGAAACTTTTGATTTTTGCTCAGTTACTGTAAGTCCATATTCTTTGCAAATTTTATTTGATAAGTCTTTAATTTTTTGTAAGTCATTTTTGCTTTGATGGAACTTTAAACCTGTTTCAAAATTTACAGTATTCAAAACTATATGATTATGTATGTGCTGTTTATCAATATGTGTAGCAACTACAACTTGAAATCCTTTAAAATATTCAGCCATTCTCAGTCCTATTTCGTGTGCTTGTTCGTAAGTTAATTTATCAGTAGGAGAGAAAGATTGAACAAAATGTATTTTTTCTCTTCCTGTTAATTTTTGATACATTTTCTTAACTGTCATCATTTCTTCGTAAGCATTTTCAGGTATGCAATCTTTACCTGAAATTAGCTTTTTATCTGTTTTTTCTTCTTTACATATATAATTTAAAGCCTTTTTTAAACTGACTTTGTTGTTAATAAATTTAATGACTGCCATAATTTTTGTAACTCCTTTTTTGTACCTTCTAAATCAACACAAGTAATAACTCTACTATTGGCAAGTCTTGTTAATTGATTGATATTATTTCCAATTCTTCTAAGTTCTGTTACCATTTCAGGTAGTTCATTTATAACTACAATTTTATTTCCATTAGAACTTTTAATTAAAAATTCTGAAATACTTTGATTAGCCTGTTTACTTTTTAAAGCTATATTCATCTTTTCTTCAGGAGTTACTCTAATTTCTATTCTGTCTGTTTTTCTCAATATTTCTCCTTCCTTGTGTTAATAAAACTTATGTGGCAAAAGCCACTTGATCAAAAAAAGGTACTTTTTGCTCCCTTTGTCAGTACAAAGGGGAATCTTGCTATGTATCGCTGTCGCTCTTAAAGTAATCATCTAATAATTTCTTAATTAAAATACTGAATTCTTTATCTGAATTAAATCGGTCTTTATATTCTTTAAATATCTTCCTATCTAATTTTCCAGTAAATTTTTCTACTTTGATTTTTTCATTTTTTAGTATTTTTAAAACTATTTCATAAGTAATATTATTTTTCTTTAATCTAATTTTTTGAGCTTGAACAAGTGTTAATTTTATTTGTTCATCTTCTATAACTTGATTTATAATCTCTTGTTCTTCCTGTGATAAATAAGATAGTTCAACTCCTGCTTTTATAGGTATAATTTCATTATTTGTTTTTTCTTGTAGTGTATTTATAAGTTCTGTAAGTCTAATATATCTGTAAATTTGAGCCAAGCTTGTATTTTTCTCCTGAGGAGAATTTTCGTTAAATTCCTTGATATTACTCATATTAGAGTTGTTTTTTAGTATTTCCATTTTCATTTTATAAGCATAGCCTTTTTCAACAGGAGGTATTTTATCTCTATTACAAAGGTTAGTATCTATCATAATTAGAGTAGCTTTATTATCATCACATTCCACAATTTGAGCAGGAATTGTGGATAATCCCAACCTTTTTGAACAATTTACTCTGTTATGTCCTGATATAATTTCGTATTTTTCACCATCAATTTTTCTAATAATAATAGGTACTAAAACTCCGTTTTCTTTAATACTTTCTAATGCTTCTTGTTCTTTAGTTTCATCATACATAGAAAAAGGTTGCCTTTTTCTAAAAGCAACCAATTTACTTAATTCAATATTTATAATATTATTAGTATTTTCTACTTTTTTTGTTTCTATTTTTTCTGTTGTATCAGATGTTTTATCAACAACAAACTTTTTTCTAACTTCTTCAATACTCAAAATAAATCCTCCTAAAAAAGAGCTAGTTAAAAACTAACTCTTACTCAATACATTCTATTAACAAATTTATTCCATCTTTAAATCCTTGTTTATAGTATTTATCTAATGTTGCAGTTTCTATTTTTAACATATCTTCTAAAGTTAGATCTAAATATTTGTCAATTTTCTTTTTTAACCTTTCACTGTGAAGTTTGTTAATTAGTTTCCTAAGTTTATCTTCATTGCCATTTTGTTTAATTTCATAACTAACCTCTTTTTCATATTCACTTCTCTTTGCAAGAACACCTTGTTCTCTATCCCAGTAAATTGATTCTAATATTGTTTCTTTTGGCATAATTTTTTACCTCCTCGTGAATATTATATATTGATGTAAAAACTTATCCAAAACCTTTTTGTGAATTTTTTTAAATTTCCATATCATCCTCATCTTCCATAGCTTCAAGATCTTCTTCAGCCTCCATATCCATTTTTACAGTTATAAACTTCATAACATTATCGTCTATTCTGTAATTTCTCTCTATATCAGAAATATCTTCATTTTTTCCGTAAAAAGTATATATAGCATAATGTCCTTCTTTATTTCCTTGAATTTCATAAGCCAATTTTTTCTTTCCCATATCTTCAACTTTAACAGGTTGGTTTGAAAATTTTTCAAAATTTTCTTTATATTTATTTATTGTATCTTTTATTTCTTTATCTTTTAATGTAGGTTTTATAATTATCACACTTTCATATTTGTTCATATATTTTTCCTCCATATTTTTTATTTCATTTTTTAATTTTATATTTTCTTCAATAACTAAAGTTTTATCAATTATATCCATATCGTTATCTTTATATTCTTTATTAACTAATCTTTCGCTTACCATACTTAAATGCTCATTTTCAGTTACTATAATATGATCTAAAAGCTCCAAATTAAATACTTGTAAAAATTTACTAGTTATATTAGTAAAGTGCAAATCTTCAGAACTTGCTTTTAAACTATTGGAAGGATGGTTATGTACCAAAATAATTTTATCACTTCCTGACATTAAAGCCGTTCTTAATATATCTTTTGAATCTATTTCAATGTTTTTATTTGTACCAAGTCCCATTAGCTTTAATGTTCTTATATTATTTGTCCTATCTAATCCAATTAAAATCATATTTTCCTGCATAGCATTTCTTATTTCTTTAACTTCCTCTAACTGAACTACATCATTTGTACTTTTTATTTTGATGTCCTTTTTATAATCTTTTGGAGGTTTTTTCTGTATTTCAATTTCCATACTAAAATTCCTCCATTTCCTCGTCTCCTTCTATTTCTTCTAAAATTATAGTTCTTTCTTCTAAGTCTTTCTTGATATCTACAATTTGATTATCTTCAATAGATTTAAAGCCTGAGTTTTCGTAATCATCTCCAACTACAAAACAATTTCCTGCAATATAATCATAATCAAATTGTAGGTTAGGTTTTAAGTTTGTAATCTTACCTTCTTCATTACATATAAGAATTAAATTATCTTTATAAGGCACAACTTCTATTAGCCCTCCAACTAATTTTTGCTTAGCTTCTAAAGTATCATCAATTTCCATTATAACGGGATCTTTTCCAACTTCTTTAAATACAATTTTCAGCTTTTCCTTTTCTGTATCATATTCTTCAATGAGTTCTGCTAAAGTATATAATTCTAAATCTATATTAGATTCATCCATATCAATATAACCATTCTCTAATAAAACTGTATTTGTACACATACATCTATCTCTACCATACTTTTCATAGTCAAAATACATAGATAAATCGTTTTCTTCTAGTATTCTTGCAACTCCCCATTGTTCAGCCATTGTATAACCAAATTTATGATCAAGACTTGCATTTGTTACATCATCTTCATAAGTATAATATGGTATGTTGTGTTCCTGTTTTATCAGATTCATCAATTCTAACTTTGATAAATCTTTATCTGCCTCTACATAAGCATTTATTGCATCTATATCCTGTATTTCTTCAGCAACCTTTGCCAATAAATTTAGCTCTCTTATACTGTCGAATTCATTAACTTTATAAGGTAAATCCGTTTCAAAATCATTAATCATATATTCTTCATATTCTTCGTTTAATCCAACTACATTTTTTAAAAAATCATCAATTTCTATTTTTGATTTTGGTAGTTCTAACCATCCTCCAACAAGCTCTCCTTCATTATATTTTCCTAAGTTTCCAATCCAAACATTAAGCATATATACTCCTTTCCATAAAAAAAGAGCTAGTATAAACTAACTCAAATTCTATATTTTTTGTAAAATATCTTTCATTAGAACTTCATCAACTAAACTATCTATCATTTGTTGATATTTAGCAAGTACAGACATTTCGTGTGTATTAGGAGCTTTGTGTTTTAATTTTATTTCTTCTTCTACATTTTCTTTTAATTCTAAAATATATTTTTCTCTCTCAAATATTTTAATATCTAGCTGTCCTGTAAGTTCTAATTCTTGTTTTCTATATGGATAATTTTTCTCCATATTTGCTAAAATCATTTTTCCATATTTTCCAAAAATCATTTTTAATCCCTTCTTTCTATAACATAATTTTACAATACACCATAGGTTTATACCAAACCCGTAAAATAAAAAAGCGGAATGAATTCCGCCCTTAAAGAGCCTGATTAAGTTTAGGC
>CAOJVB010000017.1 GCA_948444845.1 uncultured Clostridiaceae bacterium
ATTCCAACAAATATTGTTTCCATTAGTATAATTTTTGATATTTGTCTTCTTCCCATTCCAAGAGACATATAAATTCCAAATTCTTTTTTTCTTCGATTAATTAAAAAATTATTAGCATATACGATTAGCAATCCTAATATAACTGCTACAAATACTGATACAAAACCAAGCATCGTAATCATCATTTTTATTATTTCTCTTTGTGATTGTGATACTTCTAGCATAGCTTGTTGACTATCTATTGAATTGAACATATAAAAAATTGCTACACCTAGTACTAATGTTAAAAAGTATATGCTATAGTCTTTTATACTTTTTTTCATATTATTAAAAGATAACTTAAATAACATCGTTTAAATCACCTCCAAGAAGTGTTTGCACTTCTATTATCTTCTCAAAGAACTGTTTTCTTGTGTCATTTCCTTTTATTATTTCATTAAAGATTTTTCCATCTTTGATGAATAAAATTCTATTAGCATAAGAAGCAGTAAAAGCATCATGTGTAACCATTAAAATAGTAGCATTCATTTTTTGATTTAAAAATTCAAAATTTTCTAATAATTGTCTAGCTGACTTTGAATCTAATGCCCCTGTTGGCTCATCTGCTAAAACTAATTTAGGGTTTGTTATAATTGCTCTTGCTGATGCAATTCTTTGTTTTTGTCCTCCAGATACTTGATAAGGATATTTTTTAAGAATTTCTTTAATTCCTAATTTTTCTGCAATTACATTTACTCTTTTATCAATTTCTTTTGCATTTACTTTTTGAATTGTTAATGCTAAAGCTATATTTTCATAAGCTGTAAGAGTATCTAATAAATTAAAATCTTGAAAAATAAAGCCTAATTCTTCTCTTCTGAACTTATTTAATTTGTTTCCTTTTAGTTTTGTAATATCTTCACCATTAACTAAAATATGTCCACTAGTTACCTTGTCTATTGTTGAAATCACATTTAAAAGTGTACTTTTTCCTGATCCACTCGCTCCCATAATTCCAACAAATTCTCCTTTTTCTACTGTAAAACTAATGTTGTCTATTGCTTTTGTTAGATTTGATTTGTTTCCATAGTATTTCTCTATGCTTTTTACCTCTAATACTTTTTCCATTATAAAAACTCCTTTCAATTTAATATTATTATAAAACATTTTTTGCATAGTTCCTATTGATTTTCATTACACTAACCTTACATTTTCGTAAGGTTCTTTTTAAATTTAAAAACTACCCTATAAAAAACAGGATAGCAACTCTATTTTATATCTAAATAAGTCTTTTAATATTTTACCTTCCATAAAACTTGGTTCTTTTATAATCTCACTAATTAAGTATTTGTCATCTAAGTTATTTAAAGTATCTTCTAAACCTTTATAAAATCTTCGGTTTTACTATATCTGGTAAATCCGTTTTTACGTCCATACTATAGTTATATTTTTTCTAACTTCATAATGTTTACAAATAAAAAATAGCATGCTATAATAATAATGTTTTTTATAATCAATATGGAGGGAGGATATACAATGCCAACAAGAGTTTATTATAAACACTCAAGAATAAAAGATATAAATGTTCCATATAGTTTTCAATGTGAAAATTGTATGAAAAATAGTGGAGATTTGCAAGCACACATTATTGGAGCAGAGGCAGTTTATAATAGTAATTTTAAAACTATAAATGATGATAGAGCAAATAAGTTGGAAAAAGAAGCATATGAAAATCTTGCAAAAAAAGTGAGAGAAGCCTATAAAGATGCTACTGAAAAAGAAATTTATTGTACAGAATTTAAAGATGAATGCCCACATTGTCATAAATCTCAATCTTGGGGTGTAAGTGGCTTAAAAAAGAAAAGATTTGAAACACCTATAGTTATTTTTGCAGTTGGAATGATTATCTTTATTATTTCTTTACTAGCCTATTATTTTGCTGAAATAGAATATTTAACTCTACCAATGGTATTTGGTATTTTAGGTGTAACAATTGTCTGTTCAGTTGTTCTTCTTCTATGGAACACTCTAAAAATCAATATGAAATTAAAAGAAACATCTGTTAATGGAACTCAAAATATACCAAATATTGATTGGAATAAAGTACAAGAATTACTAAAATAGATAATTAGTAAACAACTAATTATCTATTTTTTATTATAACCTTATTCTTTTTCAATTAACAAATTTTATTTTGTAAATTTGTTAATTAGTTATATGAATATTTTGCTGTTTTAAATGTTGTTCTATTTTCTGTTATTTCAAGTAAACTGCATATTGCTTTCCTATTAGTTTCATTATTTTCACAAAGTAACACTACATTATTTCCATTATTTTCGATATATTTTCCTACATAATAATCTGGATAGCCTATATTTATATTTTCATTTGTTTTTTCATTAATATTAAGCTTTTTCAACATTTCATCAACTTTATATTTTAGAATACTTTATTGTAAATTCAGTTAAGTTCTTTTTAGATTCTACACTAATATAACCTTTTTCACTTTCAACAATTGTTTTAGCTAAAGCTAGTCCTATTCCTATACTATCTTTTGTAGCATTTTTTCCTTTATAAAATCTTTTGAAAATATTTGGTAGATCTTCTTTTGAAATTTGTTCTCCATCATTTTCAATTATAATTTTAACATAAACATTATTTTCTTCTATATTCACACTAACATAATTATCTGCGTGTTCTACTGCATTTTTTATTATATTAGTAATAGCCTCTATTTGCCAATGTTTATCACAATATATTTTGGCATCTATATCATTATTAGTCTTAATACTAACATTTCTTAAATCACAAAGATTTTCTACATTTTTTATAGATTCCATTATTAAATCTTTAATTGCAACATTTTTCTTAATAAACTCTACTGCATTTGCATCAAACTTTGATAATTTTAAAATTGATTGGATTAAGAAACGGATATTATTTATATCTCTTCTTGCACTTTTTATAAATTTCTCACGAGTTGCTATATCTAAATCTGGATTATCTTCTAAATTATCAAGTGCTATCATAATAGATGTAATTGGTGTTTTTAGCTGATGAGATATATCTGATAATGAATCTTTTAGACTTTCTTTATCTTTTGAAGAATTTTCTGAACTTTCTTTGAGCATTATCATTGTTTTATAAACTTCATTTTTTAATATTGATAGCTCATCTTCGGTATTATTATCAATTTTTAACTTGTAGTTGCCTTTGTTAATTTTTTCTATATAATTTTCTATTTCTTCTATGTCTTTATCTTTTTTACTATTATATTTTAAATAAATATATAATAAAATGATAGAAAGTGAAAGTGTTAAAAGAATACTAATTATAATAAATAACATCAACATATTTTTGTTTTCAATTACAATCGAATCTTTTTCCAATTCTATTCCATATTTCTCTAAAAAATTATTTTTGTAGATTGATTTGCTGTTTAATATTTGTATCATTTCCTCTTCTGTAATGTCAGGGTATTTTTCTTTTAAAACAGTAAGTACAGAGTATATTTTCTTATTATAATTAACTGTATATATTTTATATTCTACTAAACAAACAGTAGATGATAAAATGCAAAACATAAATATACAGATAAAAGTTGTTTTTAAATATTTCTTTAGTTCAATTTTATTATTCAATTTCATCAATCCTATATCCAATACCTTTTATAGTAGTTATTATATCACTTGCTAGTTTTTCTCTAATTCTTTTTAGATAAACTGTAACTGTATGATCATCAACATCATTTCCTGTTGATTCCCAAATAAGTTCTATAATATCATTTCTTCTAACAACTTTATTTATATTTAAAAACAACATATTTAATATCTTTAGTTCTAAGCTAGATAATTCTATTTTTTCTTCATCTTTATAAACTATCAATTTGTCTAAATCCATTTTGATATTTTTAACTTGTACTATTGAGGATTTTTTACTTCTTAAAATGACTTTATTTACTCTAGTTAATAATTCTTTTGTAGAAAATGGTTTGGTTATATAATCTTCTGCTCCAATTTCAAGGCCTTTTACAATATCATTTTCATCATCTTTTGCTGTCAAAAAGATAGTTGGTATCTTTTTATTTTTGATATATGTCTCATATAAATTAAATCCATTACCATCTGGAAGTGTTACATCTAATATAATTAAATCTGGCTGTTTTTTTACTAAATATTCTTTTGCTGCTTTTATACTTTCTGTATAAGTGAATTTATAATTATTCTTTTCAAAAGTGAACTTTAATCCTTCAGCAATAGAAATATTATCTTCAACAAGTAAAATATTCATTTTTCCCTCCTAACTTGTTACTATTATATCAAAACAAAGGGATTTTTTCCATCCCTTTGCTTATTTTAAATAAATATTCTTATATATTATCGTTTCTTATTGTTTCAATAATATTTTGCTTTTCACATTTTTTTATACTATATCTCATAATAATATATATTAGGATAAAAACACTAACTATACAAATTATAATTGCTTGTACTGGAAGTTTATATGGAGCTGAAAATCTTGCACTATATGCTTGATGAATTAGTAAACTTCCTAATATTCCTAAAACGATTCCATAAATTAAGGATTTTATAGAATACATTATTGTTTCTAAATTTATCATTCTTTCAAATTCTTTTTTTGTCATACCAATACTTTTAAGCATTGCAAATTCCTTTTTTCTAAGTTCCATATTTGATGTTATCGTATTAAATATATTAGTTACTCCAATTAGAGTAATGACAATAATAAATCCATATAAAAAGATATTAACTAAGAAATAGAAAGTATTATTATTTTCTTCTTCTTGTTCTTTATCATATATATAACTAAACTTAGTCATATCTTTTATACTTTTGACAGTTTGCTCGTGATTTGTTGAACTTAAAGTTATACTATCAATAGATAAATCTATTTTATTTTTATAGACATCATAGTTTATGATTAAGAATCCACCATCATAATAATGATTTTCATATCCATAAGGTTTTATATCAACAATTTTTGATATTTCTATTTCAATATAATTATCATCAATTTTTCCTTTTATTTTATCCCCTGCTTCATAGGTATAAGCTCTTTTTTTAACTTCTTTTCCATTTTCTGATAATGAATATTCATCTATTAAAATACCTTTATCTTTGTTTTTTTCATAATCAACATTTACTTTTTCGCTATATTTTTTAAAACTTGTATTGTCTAATGCAATAACAGTCACACTACCATAAGCCATATCACTTGCATATTCAGTTAATATACTTCTATCATCTATTTTATATTGACCTATAACTGTATATGCGACAGATGAATTTTTCAAATTAGGTAAATCTGTTATTTTTTTGATTACAGCATCATCTTCATCTCTTAAATTTTTGACTACAATATTATAATCATAATCAGTATAATAATAAGATGAAATTTTTTGAGATTCTATAACAAATGAACTCATTACTATAAATAAAAGAACACTTATTGTTAATGATATAACAGTTGTTTTATACTTTTTCTTGTTTCTTTTTAAGTTCTTATATGCAATAACACCACCTGTTTTAAAACATTTAGAAATTATTTTAGGTGTTTTAAGTTCTTTGCTAGTTATTTTAATTTCATCATTTTCTCTTAATGCTTCAATAGGACTAATTTTACTTGTTTTCTTTGCAGATCCTAAAGCTGAAAAATAAATAGTTAAAGTTCCTAATATTATGGCAAGGATAATTGGAAGTATCGTTATCTTAAATGCAATACCTGTTTCAAATAAATACTTTCCTATCATTAAATTACAAATATGTGTTAAAACATATACAGCAAATATTCCTAAAATAATTCCTAAAGGTATTCCTATAATACCAAGAACAAAAGCCTCTTTTAATACAGATGTTTTTATTTGTTTTTTTGTTGCTCCAACACTAGATAACATTCCATACATCTTTTTCTTTTCCTGAACAGAAATGGCAAACGAGTTTCTAATGCAAATAACACTTGTTATAACAATAACACCTGCCACTATTCCAATTACCCCATATAACATTGTAACTGTTTCATCTGAAAAACTAAATGCTTCCCATCTTAGCAATTCGTTATTTGTACTATAATCAAATCCTGTTTTTTCTATATCGTGATACATAACTTCATCATAATCTTTTAAAGTTAATATTTGCGATACTACTGTTTTATATTCTTTAGGATTTTTTAAAATAATGTAGGAATGAAAATAGTTACTTGTATCATTTGTGGTAATTCCATAATATTCTCCAGAATATCCTTTTTTAGATAGTTCTCCTACAATTTTATAAACTTTGTGTTCTGTGTTATCTATACTTTCACTTCCATCATTATAGTTATAATGATACTTGCCAATATTAAGTTCGATTGTATCCCCTATTTTTTTACCTACTTTTGTAAGAGTTCTTTTTGTTAAAACAATCTCATCTTTATTAGAAGGATATTTCCCTTCCTCTACTTTATAAGATAATTTATCAAAATCTTCTTTTTTTATTGATTCTACTTCTAATCTATTATTATTTTCATAATAAGATGTTCCCAAATAATAAGTATCTATAACACTTTTTACATCACGATTATTTTTTATTTGATTTAATTTATTTAATTCAATATCTTTAACTTCTAAATGATAATATCCTGTTCCATTTACAGCATTTTCTACTAAAGAGGCTTGTAAGCTAGTACCCATTCCTGCAACTGTGCAAATCAAAGCTGTAGCAAGAATAATTCCTATAATTATAACAACAGATCTCTTTTTATTTAATTTTAAATTTTTTAAAGCTAATTTGTTAAGAACATTCATCTTTATCCCTCCTTAACAATTTTTCCATCTTCAATTTTAATTATTCTATCAGCGCATTTTGCTATTTCCATATTATGAGTAATCATAATAATTGTTTGTTTATACTCACGATTTGATTTTTTTAGTAACTCTACAATTTCATCACTGGATTTTGAATCAAGATTTCCTGTTGGTTCATCTGCTAAAATAATTGCAGGTCTGGTTACTAAGGCTCTACCTATAGATGTTCTTTGTTGCTGCCCTCCAGATAACTCATTTGGGAGATGCCCTTTTCTTTTTTCTAAACCTAATAAACAAATTAAGTCATTTAATTCTTTTTTATCTACCTTCTTATTATCTAAATCAAGTGGCAATGTAATGTTTTCCTCAATATTTAAAATAGGTATTAAATTATAGAATTGATAGATAAGTCCTATTTGCCTTCTTCTAAATATTGCTAATTTATCATCATCAAAACTATAAATATCTTTATCTCCTATATAAACTTTTCCACTTGTTGGTCTATCAACCCCTCCTATTAAATGAAGTAATGTTGATTTACCACTTCCACTAGCACCAACTATTGCTACAAATTCTCCCTTTTCTACTGAAAAAGATACATTATCTAAAGCAGTTACTTTGGCACTATCTTTACCATAAATTTTAGTTAAATTTTTGACTTTTAAAATTTCCATTAAACTCTCTCCTTTCGTTTTACAATTACATTATACTGTATGTAAAGTTACATCTAGGTTACAAAATGAAAAAAACAAACTATTTCTAGTCTGCTTTTTATTTTTATCATTATTTTTCTTTATCTAATGCAATTCCTATAATTTTTTAGAATAGGAATTTTATTAACATTAAAGTGGCTTCGCCACACTAACGAGCTACTAGCCGCCTACAATTTCAACTTAAAATAGAGTACTTTCCTAATATATAAAAAGATAAGGAAACACATTTTATTATGTTTCCTTATCTTTTTAGAGGATGGCTTTAATCTAAGTCATCGTCCCAAAAGCCGTTGTTATCGTCATCTTCTGGTTCTTCAAGTGGTTCTAACTTTGGTATTATAGTCCATATTGCATATACAACTGATGCATATGCTAGCAATATTAGAAATGATAGTACTCCTACTACCACTCCTGCAGTTTTCAATATGTTTTTTACTATTTTTTTCATGTCTTCTCTCCTATTTATGAGTGAATACCAATTTATAAAGTTAACATATTTATTTTACTACATTTTTCCATTATTTGCAATACCTATTTAAATATTTTTTCAAATTCTGCTTCTGTTATTGTTTCTTTTTGTAATAATGTTTGGGCTACTTCTTGCAATTTATCCATATGGTTTGATATTATTGTTTGAGCTCTTAGGTAAGCTGTGTCTAGTAATATCTTTACTTCTGCTCCAATTGCATCTGCATATTTCTCTCCTAATAATTGTAGCTCATATGGGTCTTTTTCTGTGTTTATTGATATTGTTCCTACTACGTCACTCATTCCATATACAGTTACCATATCTTTTGCTATCTTTGTTGCTACTTCTAAGTCATTACTTGCTCCTGTTGAAATATCATTTAGTGCTATTTTTTCTGCTGCTCTTCCTCCAAGCAATGCTATTAGTCTTTCTTCCATTTCTGTTTTTGATATATAGTTTTTGTCTTCATTTGTTTTATACATTGTGTAACCACCTGCCATACCTCTTGGTATTATTGATATTTCTTTTACTGGTTCTTGTGTTTGTAGATACCTACTTACTATTGCATGTCCTGCTTCATGGTAAGCTGTTAGTCTTTTATCTTTTTCTGGTATTACTCTACTTACTTTTTGAAGGCCTACTGTTACTTTTTTGAAGGCTTCTTCTATATCTTCATTTTCTATCGCTTCATGTTTATTTATTGTTGCTATTATTGCTGACTCATTTAGTATATTTGCAAGTTCTGCTCCTGTTAGCCCTGCTGTGTCTTCTGCTATTCCTCTTAGTGTTACACCTTCTGCTAATTTTTTATCTTTACTATGAATTTTTAGTATTTCTTCTCTTCCTTTTAAGTCTGGTGCATTTATTGTTATTTGTCTATCGAACCTTCCTGGTCTTAAAAGTGCTTTATCTAACATTTCTGGTCTATTTGTTGCTGCTAGTACTATTATTGTTTCTCCTGTGTCAAATCCATCCATTTCTACTAATAATTGATTTAATGTTTGGTTATTTTCACTTTCTGCTCCATTTCCTGATGAACGTCTTGAACCTATTGCATCTATTTCGTCTATAAATACTATACATGGTGCCACTTTTCTTGCTTTATCAAATAATTTTCTAACTCTTGATGCTCCAAGACCTGCAAACATTTCTATAAATTCTGAACCACTCATTGATATAAATGGAACTCCTGCTTCTCCTGCTATTGCTTTTGCAATTAGTGTTTTTCCTGTTCCTGGCTTTCCATATAAAAGTACTCCTTTTGGAATTTTTGCCCCCATTTTTGTGAATTTTTCTGGTTCTTTTAAGAATTCTACTATTTCAATCATTTCCTGCTTTTCTTCATCTAAACCTGCTACATCATCAAATTTTACTTTTTCTTTGCTAGTTTCAGCATCATATACTTTTCCTTTTTCTCCTAATCCTTGCATTTTAAATATCATTACAAATAGTGCTACTATTACTATTGTTGGTAATAGTGCAAATATTGTTTCAGATATTTTTATAACTGCTGGTTGTGCCTTTTGGTTTAGTTTTATTTCATTTCCTTCTGATACTTTTTCTTGAACTAATTCTATAAATGCTTGAGTATTTGGTACTATAGATGTTTTCTTTTCTTCTTCACCTTTTACTTTTACTTTAAGTGCTGTACTTCCTACTGTCATTTCAATTTCTTCTATTTCACCATCTGACATTTTTTTAATTAAGTCTGTGTATGCTAATTTATTTTCTTCATTTTTTGTATTTGATAACATGAAGTATGCAGTAACCATAGCAAGCACTATCGCTATGACTGTTACTACTATTCCTAGTACCATATACTTATTGTTCTTTTTGTTATTTTCTTTTTTATTGTCCATTTTGGTTTCCTTTCTTATTTTATAGCTCTTTATTTAAAATTCTATTTTATGCATTTTCTCCCTGTGGTTCACTTCCTATCTCTTTATTTTCTTCTTCCTTTCCTTGTGAATTTTCATCCTTTTTTTCTTTATCTTTTCTTTTTCTTTGCTCTTCTTCCTGTTTCTCTTCTTCTTTTTGCCTTTCTAATTCTGCTTTTATTCTTTCCTCTTCTTCTATTATCTTTGTTAATTCTTGTCCTCTTTTTATTAAGTCAGACTTTATCATTAATATTGCTGCTATAATATAAATATAAGTAACACCTATATACATTACGTCAAAATATTTTATTTCAAAATTGAACACTGCTTGTACTATAATATATAATAAATTTAATAGTATTGGTAATGTTAGTGCATGCATTGCTAATTTTATCATTGCTATAAACTTTATTTGTAGCCTTAATATTAGTCCTGTAACATATCCTATTATTCCAAATATTAAACTATCACAAAGTACACTAATTAGGTATGCTATAAATAGCCATATAAATGATATTATAAATATTCCTACATATAACATTGATAAGTTTGTACCTGTAAAGTAATTTATCATTTCTTGTTTTGTCATATTTCCTAGGTTATATATATTGGCAATTTCTTCATATTCGTATTGTATTATTCCTGCTCCTGTGTTTACTATTACTTTATCTTTTAATATTATTGCACTTGTATCATATTTATTTGCTTCTTCCTTATAACTTTGTATTTGTTCTTCTGCTAATTCATTTGTATCTATTATAATTAAGTCTAGTATAGTGTTTGGATTAACTACTATTTTTTCTTTTGAATCTACTTCTAATTTATTATTTACAAATTCTATATTTGGTATTTCATTTTTAAAATATTCTATTGCATTATTTATATTTATAGATACCTTATATACTGATATAGCTGTTACTACAAAAGTAAATATTAGCATTAATTTTACTAAGTAATTAAGTATCATGCTAAATGGTTTTATTGCCATTTCTGGGTATTTTTCAAAATCTTTTATACTACTTATTATTTTTTTTATAAAAGAATCTTCTTTAGTTTGCATTTGTTTTTCCTTTCTTTGCTTCAGCATTCAGATGTTAGAATTTTAGGTAATTTATTCGAAGTGTGGACGACTTCTAGTCGCCCCTACATCAACCTTCAATGTTTTACTCTTTATTATTCATTTTTTTATTTCAACATCTTTTACTATTTATTTTTTTCTAACTTCTGACCTTCTTTTGTATCTTTAACTATATAACCTTTTTGATTAATTATATCTCTTATTTCATCCGATTTTGCCCAATCTTTATTTTCTCTTGCAATTTTTCTTTGTTCTAATAGCTCTATAATTTCCTGTTCTATTTCTTCACTTTGCTCTTCTTTTGAATTTATTTTATCTATTTTAATTCCTAATACTGTATCAAACTTTTCTAGTAATTTTGCAATTTGCTCATTTTTCTTTTCATATTTTGCTACTTCCCATACAAAACTCATTGCAAGTGGCATATTTAGGTCGTCATTTATTGCTTTGTGGAAATTTTCTTCTGCTTCTTTTAGTTTTTCCAAATCACTACTTGTTAATTCATCATTTCCTTTTAAATTTACTTGATAACTATTTCTTAATTTTTCTAATGATTTTGATGCTGACTCTATACCAGCCCAAGTAAAGTTTAATTTGTTTCTATAATGACATGAATAACTAAATAGTTTGTATGATATTGGGTCATACCCTTTTTCCTTTATGTCTTTAATTAAATATGCATTTCCTAAACTTTTTGACATTTTCCCACCATCTATTAATAAATATTCTCCATGTATCCAATATTTTGCGGGTATTTTGCCACACTTTCCTTTACTTTGAGCTATTTCATTTTCATGATGTGTTGGAACTAAATCTATTCCTCCTGTGTGTATATCAAATTCATCTCCTAAATATTTTTGTCCCATTGCTGAACATTCAATATGCCAACCTGGATAGCTTAAGCCCCATGGGCTATCCCATTTCATCAAATGATTTTCAGGTGCTTTTATCCAAAGTGCAAAATCTGATGGATTTCTCTTTTCTTCGTCTACTTCAACTCTTGCTCCTGCTTTTTGTTTTTCTATATCTATATTTGATAAAATTGGATATTTATCTAATTTTGATATGTCAAAATATATTGCAGTGCTAGTTTCATATGCATATCCATTTTCCATTAATTTTTTAACATATTCTAACATTTCGTTTATATGTTCTGTTGCTTTACATATAATTTCTGGTGTTTCGATGTTTAATTCTTCTAAGTCTTCAAAAAATAACTTAGTGTAGTGCTCTGCTATTTGTAATGGTGTTTTTTTCTCTTCTCTTGCTGATTTTAACATTTTATCTTCACCATCATCACCATCTGATACTAGGTGCCCAACATCAGTAATATTCATCGCATGTTTTATTTTATAGCCATTATATTTAAGTACTCTTCTTAAAACATCTTGAAATATATTTGTTCTTATGTTCCCTATTGTTGCATTTTTATATACTGTTGGACCACATGAATATATTCGTACCTCTTTTGAATCTATTGGTTCAAATTTGTCTTTTCTTTTGGTTAATGTGTTATATAGGTTTATGTCCATTAATTTTGCTCCTTTCTTGATTTTTTTCACTATATTTTTCTTCTCTATATTTTTAAGTTATTCAGGTCGCCAATGGTGGCGACCCCTAAAGTTGTTCTTATTTTTTTCAAATGTTTTTCTTTTGAAATTGTAAACTATCTTTTATAACTTTATTATTACTCAGCTTTCTATTCTAAAAAAATATAGTAATTAAGCTTTTTTCTTATATTTAACTTTGTGTTGTATTTGTTATAACATTACTGTCAACTGTATTTGTTGTAATTGTATTTGTTATTGTATTATCATTTGGTTTTTCTGTCGTTTTTATTTTATTTACTGTTATTGTAACTACCGTTCCTTCATCTACTTTTGTTTTTTCTTCTTTACTCTGTTTTAGTACTATTCCATCACTTTTATTTTTATTTTCTTCATATACAATTTCTACTTTTAATTTTTTCTCTTCTAAGATTTTCTTTGCCTCTGCCATCTTCTTTCCTATTACATTTGGAACATCTACTTGTATTTTTTCTGGTTCTTTATGTACATCACAATTTTCTGTTGGTACTTTATATTTGTCTCCTTCTTTTGTTGTCCATAACTTTGTGTTTTCTTTTTCTGGTTTTACTAAAAATGTCTTTTCTTCTGTTTCTGGACAGTATTCATTTGCAATTTTTCCTGTTTCTTTACATATTTTTAGTTTTGTATGTCCTTCACATGCTTTTGGTACTGTTCCTTTTGCAAAGTATTCTGTTTCTACTCTTGTGCAACTTTCTGTTGCACTACAACCTGAGTCTAAACATATTTTAGCTGTTACTACACCTGCTGGTTTTGTAAAACGTTTGCTTGGTAAGCTAGAGTGTATACTTCTCATTATTTCCCCCCAAAGCCTTGCTGCTCCATTTCCACTTATTCCTTGTGGTCTTTCTTGGTTGTCAAATCCGAACCAACATGATGCTGCATAATATGGTGTTATTCCACATAGCCATCTATCTTTATAGCCATCTGTTGAACCTGTTTTTGCTCCTACTTCCATCCCTTTTATCCAACAAGTTGTAGCTGTTCCTCCTGCACCTGTTACTGGGGCTGTTAGTATTTCTTTTAATATATATGAATTTTCTACACTCATCATTCTTTTTGTTTCTTGTTTTGCCTCTAATATAACTTTTCCATCTGAGTCTTCTACTTTTGTGTAGAATGTTGGTTCTATATATACACCATCGTTTGCAACCATTGCATATGCCCCTGCCATTTGAAGTGGTGTTGCACTTGTTGAACCTAATGCTAATGATGCTCCTATATCTTCATCTGCTAATTTTGTAAAGTTCATATTTCTTAGAAATTCTGCTGATTTGCTTGGCCCTAAGTCTGTTATTATTTTTATATTTACTATATTTGATGAATGTTCAATTGCATGTCTTACTGTTTGAAGTCCTGCATAACCTCCAGAGTTGTGTGGGTTATACCCTCCTTTAAATGTTGTTGCTGAATCGTCATAAACTGTTCCTGCTGTAACAACTCCTGCTTCTAGTGCTGGTGCAACTACTCCTATTGGTTTTATTGATGAACCTGGATGTTTATTACTATTTGTTGCTCTATTTAAACCTGCTGCATTTGAGTCTGTTCCTAAACCTCCCATACATCCTACTACATATCCTGTTGTTGGTTCTATTATAACCATTGCTGATTGTGTATGACCTGGGTTTTTTAAACTTCCATCTTTATTTTTTTCTTTTCCATTTACTAAATATTTATCTTTTGCGAATTCTGCTTCCATAGTTTTTTGTATAGAAGTTATTTGTGTTGAATATATTGTGTATCCATTATTTTCTATTGCCAATTTTGCTGCATCTTCTGTTAGACCTTGTGCTTCCATTAATTCTTCTATTGCTTGTTCTATTGCTGCTGCTGTATGGTATGAGTATGATGTTGCACCTGTTATTACTGTTCCTTCTTTAAAGGCTATACCTGTTTCAACTTCTTGTACTGCTGAATTATAAGCTTCTTCTGTAAGTTCGTATCCTAAGCCTTGAGCTTCTTCTTTAAATTTTGCTAAAACTACTTTTGTCTTATTTTTTATTTTTTCTATTTGTTTTTCTTCAGTACTAAATGGTTCATACGCATTTGGTGCTGGGTTTATTGCAACTAGATAAGCACTTTCTGCTAAGCTTAAGTCTTTTACATTTTTGCTAAAATAATATTCTGAGGCTGTTCCTACACCATAATATGTTCCACCCATTAATATTTTATTTAGATATAGTTCTAATATTTCATTTTTTGATAAAACTTTTTCTACATTATATGCACGTGCCATTTCTCTTATTTTTCTTTCTACACCTGCTAAACCTGAATCTTCTTTATCATTGAAAGTATTTTTTACTAATTGTTGTGTTATTGTACTTCCTCCATATGATGAACTTCCTTTTCCTAATACAAAGCCAACTGTTGCACCCAATGTTCTTTTTATATCTATTCCTTTATGCGAGTAATATCTTTCATCTTCTAGTGCAACAAACATTTTTGGCAAGTATTCTGGCATATCTTCTATTGAAACCCATTTCCTGTTTTCATCACCTCTAACTGTTGCTACTACATTTCCTTCTGAATCTACCACTTTTGAGTTAAAGTTTTTTATAATTAATTGTTCTCTTGAAACATTGTATTTAGAGCTTGAAAAAATTCCAATTACAACTGCTACTGCTATAATTGCAAGAATTATAAAAAATATTATCATTCCTATTATTAACCTTTTCCATATTTTTCTACTCTTTTTGTTTTCTTTTTTTGTTTTATATTGTTTTGTTTTTTCCATTTCTTCTGCATTCTTTTTTGTATTTTTTTTCTTTCCTTTATTTGTACCCATTTTAAGTTCCTCCTTAGCACAAAATTGATAGGTACATTATATAATATATTGGTTAAAATTAAAAGGTTTTTTAAGAAAATTTTAAGAAAAAGATTCAAAAAATGCTAGGCTAAAAATTAGCCTAGCATTTTTTGAATCTTTTTTATTTGGCGTAATCTACTACTCTTGTTTCTCTTATTACATTTACTTTTATTTGTCCTGGGTAATCCATTTCACCTTCTACTTTTTTAGCTACATCTCTTGCCATTATTGTCATCTCACTATCTGTTATTTTTTCTGGTTTTACTATTATTCTTATTTCTCTACCTGCTTGTATTGCAAAAGATTTATCTACCCCTTCAAATGAGTCTGCAATTTCTTCTAGTTGTTGTAACCTTTTAATATATGCTTCTAATGTTTCTCTTCTTGCTCCTGGTCTTGACGCTGAAATTGCATCTGCTGCTTGTACAAGTACTGCTTCTAAACTTAATGGCTCTACATCTCCGTGATGTGCTTCTACTGCATTTATCACTGTTTCATTTTCTTTGTATTTTTTAAGTATATCTACACCTATTTCTACGTGTGTTCCTTCCATATCATGGTCTAGTGCTTTTCCTATATCGTGTAATAAGCCTGCTCTCCTTGCTATTTTTGGGTCTAAACCTAGTTCTTCTGCCATTATTCTAGCTAGGTTTGATACTTCTACTGAATGGTTTAGTACATTTTGCCCATAGCTTGTCCTATATTTTAGTTTTCCTAATAGTTTTATGATGTCTGGGTGAAGTCCTACAACTCCTGCTTCCATTGCTGCTCTTTCGCCTTCTTCTTTAATTGTTTGTTCTAGTTCTTCTTTTGATTTTTCAACCATTTCTTCTATTTTGGCTGGGTGAATTCTTCCATCATTTATTAGCTTTTCTAGTGCCATTTTTGCAATTTCTCTTCTTAATGGATCAAAACCTGAAATTACTACTGCTTCTGGTGTATCATCTATTATTAGATCTATTCCTGTTAAAGTTTCTAGTGTTTTTATGTTTCTTCCTTCTCTACCAATAATTCTTCCTTTCATATCATCATTTGGAAGTGATACTATTGATACGGTTGTTTCTGATGTATGGTCTGCTGCACATTTTTGAATTGCGTAACCTATTATTTCTTTAGCACTTTTTTCTGCTGTTTCTTTAGTTTTTTGTTCCATTTCTTTTAATAGGTTTGCTTTTTCAATTGTAATTTGTTTTTCCATTTCTGATAAAATCAATTTCTTTGCTTCTTCTTGTGATAGTCTTGAAATTCTTTCTAGTTCTTCCATTTCTTTATTTCTTAGTTCTTCTAATTCTTTACTTCTATTTTCATTTGCTTCTGTTTTTAGTGTTAATTCTTTTTCTTTTCTTTCTAATGTGTTAATTTTGTTTTCAAGATTCTCCTCTTTTTGTATTAAACGATTTTCTTGTCTTTGTACTTCGCCTCTTCTTTCTCTAATCTCTTGGTCTAGCTCTTTTCTTGAAGCCATTATCTCTTCTTGTGCTTTATAAATTTCCTCTTTCTTTCTATTTTCTGCTTCTTTATTTGCTAGCTCTATTATCCTTTTAGCTTCATTTTCTGCACTTTTCATTTTTGATTCTGCTATTTTCTTTCTAATATATACACCTACAAATGTAAATATTACTGCTGAGATTAGAAAAATGGCGATATTAATTATGATATCCATAATTTTACACCTCTTTCTTATTTAATTTTCAATGTACATAAATATATAATATATGTTTTTTATCTTTTAAAATATATTTTTGTCTCCTATTCTATTTTATATTTATTATTAAAAAGTGTCAAGTAGTTTAGTAAAAAAACTATCCTAGTTCTATCCAATAATTCCCATTTTCTATTGTACTTAAACTTTTATTATTATATTTTTACTAAAGTATCATAATATGTAGTTATATTTTAATAGTATTTCAAAAATTACATTATTAATAATTTTCGGCATAATTGTACTTGTTTATAATTAATTACATTAAATTCCTAAATTGTGTTGTTTTATGTAAATAAATATGGTATAATAATAACATCAAGGTTATATGTATTAATAAGGAGGCAACTGCTCATGATTAAAAATGTAGTAACAAACTTAGAAGACTCAATTGATTTGACATTTGACAGAATTTGTCAAATGTTTAATGGTCAAAAGCGGGTAATGTTAAAATCAAGTTACTGTATTACTGGCAAATTTGAAAATTCAGATTTGCTAATTGAAGGTGAAGTCGTCTTAACTAATATTGACGATAAGCCTATTCAAAGGGAATTCATCAAAATGCTTAACAAACGCCTAAAAGAGGAAAGCATTGAGGCTGTTTCCAGCCATTTAGACAACCTTATATGGGTTGTTACAATGGAACTAAATATGGTAACTACTCAAAAACAATTCACAGATTCAATTGATTTGGCATTTAGCAGAATCTGTCAAATTTTTAATGTACAAAAGCAGGTAATGTTAAAGTCAAGTTACTGTATTACTGGCAAGTTTGAAAATTCAAATTTGCTGATTGAAGGTGAAGTCGTCTTAATTAATATTGACGATAAGCCTATTCAAAGGGAATTCATCAAAATGCTTAACAAACGCCTAAAAGTAGAAAGCATTGAGGCTGTTTCCAGCCATTCAGACAGCCTTATATGGTTTGCTGCAACAAACTGAATGATGAATTAAATAGGGGCTGTAAAAAAAGGAAAGATTTGGGACGCGTCAAAAACTTTCCTTTTTTTACAGCCCCTATTTTTGTTTAACTATGCTCTTGGGTGAGCTTTTCTATATACGTTTTTTATTCCATCACTTTGAAATTGCATGTATACTTGTGTTGAAGATATATCTGAATGACCTAACATTGTTTGTATTGCTTTTAGGTCTGCACCATTTTGTAATAAATGTGTTGCAAATGAGTGTCTTAATACGTGTGGTGTTATATCTTTTGTTATGTGTGCTTGTTCTTTATAGAATTTTACTATTTTCCAGAAGCCTTGTCTTGTTAGCCTTTGACCGTTTATATTTACAAATAGTGCTTTTATACTTTCATCTCTAATTAATACTGGTCTTGCTTCTTCTACATATTCTTTTAATGCTTTTAAAGACATTGTTCCTAATGGTATGTTTCTTTCTTTAGAACCTGTTTTGCATGTTACATATCCTTCTTCTAAATTTACATTTTCCATATTTAAAGAGATTATTTCTGTTACTCTCATTCCAGTAGCATAAGCAAATTCTAGCATTGCCTTATCTCTAGTTCCTTTTAAATCAACATCTTTTGGTTGGTCTAATAATAGTTCTACTTCTTTGGCTGTTAATATGCTTGGTGCTCTCTTTTCCACCTTTGGTGATTGGATATTATTAGTTGGATCTTCTTTTGCCTTTTTATTTCTTACTAGGAATTGATAAAAAGACCTTATCGAAGCTAAATTCCTTGATACTGTTGATGATTTTTTTCCTACTTCTTGTAAGTGATTTAAGTATTCTTTAATATCTGATTCTTTTACTTTAATATAGTTGATTTTGTTTTCATCTAAATATTTATTATAATATACAATATCCCTTCTATATGATTGTAAAGTATTGTCTGATACTTTCTTATCGTTTTGAAGAAATTCTAAAAAAAGTTTTACTTGTTTTTCCATTATTAGCTCCCCTATTCTTATCTTTATTTTTTGTCATTTACTTTAGCTTACGTAAACTGTATATGTTATATCAAATTACTTTTAAATTGTAAAGAGTTTTTTGCAAAATTCTACAAATTTTTTATTTGGAAGTCGGAAGTCAGAAATCAGAAGTCACAATTTACAGTAATTTCTTCGAAGATTGAATTGATTAATATTATGCCTTTATTTTTTGTATATATCTTTTTATCTTGCTTTTTCTGACTCCAGACCTCCTAATTCCTACTTCTATTGTACAAACATCTTTATACATAAGGAAACAATATTACTAGACCCATATACTTCTATAAATGAAGCCCCAACCATTAAAGCAGCTATAAAACTTGAAAAAATAGTATGTCTTACTATTTGTATTTTTACATTTTCCCTTCTTTTATCTTTTATTATGGATTTATACAATTTTATTCCGCTAACTGCTAAAGCTATAATACATGGTATAAGTATTATATTTTGTAGTAGTAGTGAGCATGTGCTGAATAGAATTCCTTTCCACATTGTATATGTAATCATTATTGAAGATATTGTGTAGCCTAAAGAAAATCCTCTAACTCCTATTATTATATATACAATAGGTATTCCAATGACAGTTGAACCTATAAACCACAGAGAAATAGCAAGTATCAAGTTACTTATTATAGAACTTTTGAGTAAGCTACCTACATCTATTTTATAATCAGTGTTTAATGCTTCAGTGAAATTTCCTAAATATTGTGTTATTTGTGTCTTTTGACCTTCATCCACATTGTTTATAAACATTACTCCAATTATAGTTCCTATTAAGAAAACTATACATACTGACAAGTATTCTTTAATATTCTTTCTAATATGTTCCTTTATTACATCTAATATCTTAAAATTTCTTTTCTCTTGTTTTCTCATAAACTTTCTCCTTTCGCACTTTCTACATAATGTCTATTCCATAAAGTGTTTTTTTAGAACAATAAAATTTTACAAGTAAGATTCAAATTTCAACTTGAAATAGTGTAATTTTCTATAATAAAAAAAGTCTGCAAAAGGTGACAATTTTCCTTACACCTTTTTACAGACTTTTACAGTCCCCTCTTTTTGATATTTTTTGTTAATTATAATTAAATAATTTATTGTTTATTAAATTTTTAGCACTCCTCCTATTGTTCTATTCATTGTGTTAACTTTTTCACCATGTCTTGATAATATTGAAGCTCCTCCTGCTATTACTACTATATCTTCTTCTTTTACATACCCTTCTTGTTTTGCTTTGCTTATTCCTTCTTCTATTACGTCATTTGGATTTTCTTTATTTGTTATAAGTATTGGTGTTATATTCCATGCTAGTGCTAATTGTTTATATGTTTTCAAGTTTGTTGTTACTGCATATATTGGGCATGCTGGTAAAAAACTTGCTACCATTCTTGGTGTATCTCCTGTTTGTGTATATGCAAATATTGCTGAGGCTTTCATATCTCTAGCTGTATTTGATATACTATGGCATAGGTTAAATTCATAGTTTAAGTTTGAACGGTCTTCTTCTCTTCTTATTATTCTTTTCCAATAGTTTATGTTTGGTTCTACTGTTTTTGCTATTTTACTCATTGTGTTTACACATTCTACTGGGTATTTTCCCATTGCACTTTCACCTGATAACATTATTGCTCCTGTTACATCAAATATTGCATTTGCTACATCACTTACTTCTGCTCTTGTTGCTCTAGGGTTTGATACCATTGATTCTAGCATTTGAGTGGCTGTTATTACTGGTTTTCCTTCTTCTGTACATCTTTTTATAAACCTTTTTTGGACTATTGGTACTTGTTCCATTGGTATTTCAACACCCATATCTCCCCTTGCTACCATTATTCCATCTGATATTTCTAGTATTTCTTCGAAGTTGTCTATTCCTTCTTGGCTTTCTATTTTTGATATTATTTTTATGTTTTCTCCACCATTTGCTTTTAATAAGTCTTTTATTTCTTGAACGTCTGATGCTCTTCTTACAAATGATGCTGCTATATAGTCAAAGTCTGCTGTTATTCCATTTGTTATATCTGTTATATCTTTTTCTGATAGTGCTGGTAAGTTTAGTTTTAAACCTGGCACATTTACTGTTTTTCTGCTACCTAGTTTTGCTGTATTTAGTGCTTTACATATAATGTCTTTTTCTTTTATTTCTAATACTTCAAATTCTAATGCTCCATCATCTACTAATATTTTGCTACCTACTTTTACATCTGCATACAAGTTTTTATAGCTTATTGATGTTTTTGTTTCATTTCCTATTATTTCATCATTTACAAATGTAAATATATTACCTTCATTTATAGTTACTTTTTCATTTCCTGTTTCTAGTACTCCTGTTCTTATTTCAGGTCCTTTTGTGTCTAGCATAAGTGCTACTGGTATTTTTAGTTCTTCTCTTGCCTTTTTTACATTTTCTATTTTTTCTTTATTTTCTTCATAACCTCCATGTGAAAAGTTTATTCTTGCTACATTCATTCCTGCATTAATCATTTTTTTAAGCATTTCCACACTTTCAGTTGCTGGTCCTATTGTACATACTATTTTTGTTTTTCTCATATTTTATTCCTCCTATATTACTATATTCTTCGTTTACTAACTTGGTTATTATACCATTAATTTTATTTGTTTTCAATCAATTTTTTGCATAAAATATAGGGAGATTATTTCTCCCTATATTTTTCCAAAGTATTTATTTACGTTTTCCACTTTAAATGGAATTTCTATTCCTTCAGCTGTTCTTATTACTATATTGTCTTCCTTTATGCTTATTTCAATATTTCTTTTTTCTAAGCTAATATCGAATAAAAGCTTATTTATATCTTTATCTTTACAGTATATTTCATCGAATTTGCCTTCTTTTATTAAAGTTAGTATACTTTTGGCTTTCAAGTCATTATTTTTTGCATTTTCTAATTTTTGTATATCATTATTTATGTTTGCATTTAAAACCATAACTATTGCAGATATCCACCATAGTACTGCTGAAGCTAATCCTATGTATCCAAAAGTAATACTACCATCAGAAACTATTATTATACCCATAATTATCATTGGTATAATAAATCCTATCACTGATACATTTAGTGCCTTTTCGCAAATTCGTAGTTCTTCCATTGTAAGTTTACTCTTATCAGTTTTGAATACGTTTAAAAATTTTTTAATCATATCTTTCTTCCTCCTGTCAATTGACTTTTCATATTGCTCGTTAATAGTTACCTATCAAAACTCCTAATGTTGCCTTTTGGAGATTATAAAATTATATTGATTATGTTATCATATTTTTTTCGTTTTTGCAAGTTCTTTTCTATTTTTCTATCCATTTAACTAAATTCAAATTCTCTGCATCTAATATCATTTCATGTTTTGGCATTACTCTAAATGTATAGCCATATTCTCCTCCTGTTGTTAGCTCTATTTGTGCTTCATAGTAGTATTTTCTTTCTTCTGGGTTTTCTTCATATATTTGCATTGGTATTACTGCTATTTTTTCTACCATTCCATTATCTCTTATTTTTCCATAATACACTTCTACTTCTATGTTTTCTGGTGATATGTTTGGTAATTTTATTTCACAACTTACTTTTATTGTTTCTCCTGCGTCTACTGCTATATTATTCATATTATTTTGTTCTTTTATTTCTATGGCGTCCCAATTTCTATAAAATTCTCTTTTTAATTCTTCGAATTCTCCAACATTATTTAGGTTTGTATAATATTTGTTATAAAGGTTTGCAAGTGGCATATATAGTTTATTTGTGTAGTCTACTAACATTCTAGCTGTACTATATTCTCCTCCTGTGCTTTTTATAGAGTTTTTCATTAGTTCTAACCATTTTGCTGATATTCCATTTTCGTCTTTTTCATAATATGCTGGTATTATTTTGTTTTCTAATATATTGTAGATACTTTGGCTGTCTTCATTATCTTGTATATCATAATTTTCGTATTCTTTGTTTGTTCCTATTGCCCATCCATTTTTTTGGTTGTAGGCTTCTGCCCACCAACCATCTAGTATACTAAAGTTTACTACTCCATTTACTGATGCCTTTTCTCCACTTGTTCCAGAAGCTTCCATTGGTCTTCTTGGAGTATTAAGCCATACATCTACACCACTTATTAAATGTCTTGACATTCCCATATTATAGTTTTCTAGTAAGAATATTTTTCCTTTAAATTGTGGTTTTAATGATATTTCATGTATATATTTTATTAGGTCTTGTCCTTCTTTATCTTTTGGGTGTGCTTTTCCTGCTATTAATATTTGAACTGGCTTTTTCTCTTTATTTAGTATTCCTGTTATTCTTTCTAAGTCTCTAAATAATAATGTTCCTCTTTTATATGTTGCAAACCTTCTAGCAAAACCTATTGTTAGTGCATTTGGGTCTAATTTTGATGTTATTTCATTTATTTCTTCATATGGATAGTGCTCTCTTCTTAGTCTTTCTGTAACATTATTTTTTACATATTCAATTAGCTTTTGTTTTCTTTGCATATGTTCTTTCCAAAGTTTTTCGTTTGGAATAGAGTCTATTTTTTCCCAAGTTTCATTTTTATGAATATTATCTTGCCAATATGGTATTAGATATTCGTTATATAATTCTTTTAAATTTTGTGCAAGCCAA
This sequence comes from uncultured Clostridiaceae bacterium, assembly GCA_948444845.1. Lineage (GTDB taxonomy): Bacteria > Bacillota > Clostridia > TANB77 > CAG-508 > UMGS1663. Next base: position 23,584 of record CAOJVB010000017.1, read on the forward strand.
CTACATGTGTGTATTCCATTTGTTATATGTGTAATTGGTGATTCATCTGGTGAAATTTCTGGCCATACTTCTGAGAATAATTCCCTTGATACTGCCCCATGTAATTTACTTACTCCATTTTTCTTTCCTGCTACTTTTAATGCTAATATTCCCATATTAAAGCCTGAGTTTTCTTCTGGGTTTGGCTTCATTCCCATTTGCATAAATTCTTCTTTTGTTATTCCAAATCTATTCCAGTAATCTCTAAAATACTTTTCTACTAGCTCTATTGGGAATATATCATTTCCAGCTGGTACTGGTGTGTGTGTTGTAAATACTGTTTTTGATGATACTATGTCTTTTGCCATTTCAAATGATAATTCTTTTTCTTTTATTGTATTTTTTATTAGTTCTAATATTAAGAATGATGAATGTCCTTCATTCATATGGTAAACGGTTGGGGTTAGTCCTAATGTTTTAAGTAGGCGCACTCCTCCCATTCCAAGTATTATTTCTTGAGAAATTCTCATTTCTTGGTCTCCACCATATAAAGTTTTAGTTATGTTTCTATATTCTTCTACATTTTCTTCTATGTCTGAATCCATTAAATATAGTTTTACTCTTCCTACATTTATTTGCCATACTTTTAGGTATAGTCTTCTTTCTGGGAATTTTACATATATTATTAAGTCTTTTCCTTCTTCATCTTTTACTGGAAGTATTGGAAGAGTGTGCAAGTCTATGTTTTTGTACTCTGTTTGTTGCTCTCCATATCCATTTATTTTTTGGTGGAAATAACCATTTTTATATAACAAACCTACTGCAACTAGTGGAATTCCTAGGTCACTTGCAGATTTTAGGTGGTCTCCTGATAGTATTCCAAGACCTCCTGAATATATTGGAAGTATTTGGTCTAAACCATATTCTGCTGAAAAATATGCAATTATATCTTTTCCATTTTCTGGGTAAGTCTTTGAAAACCATGTATTTTTACTATTCATATAGCTTTCAAAATTCTCTACTATTTTGTCATATTCTTTTAAAAAGTTATTATTTTTTGCTGCCTCTTCTAATTTTTCTTGTGATACAAGTTTTAAAAATTTTACTGGGTTCTTTTCCACTATTTCCCATAAATCTATATCTATTTTTTTAAACAACCTTAAAAATTCTGTATTCCATGACCACCATAAGTTATTTGCAATTTTCTCTAAATTTTCTATTCTTTTTGGTAATTGTGGATTTACAGTTATTCTATTAAATATGTACATTATTTAATTTCCTCCTTTGTATTTTTAACCTTTTACTTTTGTTTTTCTTATATATTATCTATTAACTTTTTGAATTTGTCAAATGTTTTACAAAATTTCTCGCTTTCCATAACTTTCCATTTTTAAACCTACTGTACCTTTCATGTAATCTAGCAGTAGCGTCATTGCTATAACTGATACTAACCCTATTACTATTAGTGTATAATTTATAGGTATAATATCTAAAATAAATGATGCTCCAAATATTAGTATAGATGCTATCAAATTTTCGACTATATTATTTACTGTTGCTATTTTTACCCTTTTTTCACTATTAGTAAAATTATTGAAATATCTTTTTATAAGTACATAGTATGGACCTTTCATTATATATTGAACTGTAAATAGTGTTAGTATAATTGGTACAGATATTTTGGTATCTATTTTAAACATTAATATTATTCCTAAAATTAAACATGAAATGGTAGTTGGCATGCTTAAAAATGTAAGCGTTCTATTTCTGTATTTCTTATGTATTTTATCTTGATTTTTAGTAGCTATTCCTGATATTACTCCCAGCAAAGCAAATATTATTCCAAAATATTGCTCCTTCATTCCTACTTCTAATAACACTGTATTTCGCAAGTTTTGAAGAATTTTTATTATTGCAACCATTAATGCATTAAATAATAATAAACTTTTTAAACGTTTTGATTTTAGTATATTTCTAAATGAATATTTTAAATTTCTAAATTCATCACTAATTTTGCTTTTTGGTAACTTTCCTTGTATATCTTCAAACTTTGTAGAAAGTATTGCAACTGCAAGTAGTATTAAAAAACAAAGTACCATTGGTATATATGGGTTTATTACAAATAGAAAACCTGATATAACTGATGAAATGGCTTCTATATAGTAATGCCTTGATGTTGCTTTTCCATCTATTTTTGCAAAGACCCAGCCCCTTTTTTCGCCATGTTCTATGGAATCGTATAATAAATCTGTTTCACAAGTAGCTTTTATAACAAAACCTATTGCACATAAAAATTGCGATGCCAAAAGCCAAGTAAAGTTTTGAGCAAAAATTATAATAAGTGCATGTACTACTACTATAAAGTTTGCCATTATTATACTTTTTCTTTTTCCTATTTTTTGTATCAGTATTGTTGATGGTATTTGAGTTAAAAATTTAAAAAATATATAAAATGCATCAAATTGTAAAACTTGAGTTGCAGTTATTCCCTTTTCTATAGTCAAAAATAGATATATTATTGCATAATAGAATAATAAGTCATATGAAAATGCTCTATATGATTTATATAGTTCTATATTTTTTTGTTTCTTACTTTTTATTATTTTATCTTCTAATATTTCATTTGCTGTTTTTTCGTTTATTCTTGTTTCTAATTTCATATCATTTCTCCATTTATTTTTATATTTGAATTTTACTATAACATTTATAAGTTTACAAGTGTATTTTTAATTATTTAGTAAAACGCACGTTAGGGACGGTCTTTAGCGTTCCGAATTCGGAACGCTAAAGACCGTCCCTAACGTGCGAATTCTTCTAATATATCTTCTACATTTGTTACTAATTTTGCACCTTGTTTTATTAATTCATTTGTTCCTTCTGAGTTTTTACTTAATATGTTTCCTGGTACTGCAAATACTTCTTTTCCTTGTTCCAGGGCAAAGTCTACTGTTATCATTGTTCCACTTTTCTTTTTTGCTTCTATTACTACTACTCCATTTGACATTCCACTTATTATTCGGTTTCTCGCTGGAAAATTCATTTTTTGTGGTTTTGTTCCTACTATATATTCTGATATTATTGTTCCTCCATTTTTTATTATTTCTTTTGCTAATTCTTTGTTTTCTTCTGGATATATATTATCTATAGAACTTCCTATTACTGCAATTGTTTTTCCTTTTGCTTTTAAAGTTTCTTTGTGCGCTATACTATCTATTCCCTTTGCTAGACCACTTATTGTTACTATGTTATTTTTTGAAATTTGGTATGATATATTTTTTGCTACTATTTCCCCATATTTTGTATGGTCTCTACAACCTATTATTGCTAAAGAAAATTCATTTAATATGCTTTTATTCCCTTTAATATATAGTACTATAGGTTTATCATATATTATTTTTAGTCTTTCTGGGTAATATTTATCATATATATGTATTAGCTCTATATTATTTTGTTTCATATATGTTTCGTATCTTTCTAAGCCTATTCTATATTCTTCTTTTAATATTTGTTTTGCTGTTTCTTCTCCTATTCCTTCTATTTTTAACAGTTCTTCTTTTGTCGCATTCCATATATTTTTTGGTGTTCTATATATTTCTAATAGTTTTTGTATTTTTATACTTCCTAATTTTTCTATTCTTGAAATCCATATCCAATATTGTATTTCGTTCATAAATTAACCTTCCTTTTCCTATTAATTATGTATTAAAAATATTTATCTTTTTCCTAATTTATAGGATTATTTATTATATATTTTTTATTTCCAAGTATTCTTTTTCATTCCTAATTATATGTTCATAATAATTTCTTTGCCATATAGAATATCCTACCTATTTTGTAACTAATGATTTATAATTATTTACTATTTGTCCTACTGTAAATTAAATATTGTTCAAATAAAAACAAAAAGAAGGCATTTATTTTTGCCCCCTTATTTAATTTTATTATTATTTTAAATATTCTGCTGCTATTACTACATTGTGCAGTAGCATTGCTATTGTCATTGGTCCTACTCCGCCTGGTACTGGTGTTATGTAGGATGCTTTTTTTGCTACTTCTTCAAAATCTACATCTCCTACTACTTCTCCTGTTTCTAGTCTGTTTATTCCTACGTCTATTACTACTGCTCCTTGTTTTACCATATTTTCAGTTACATATTTTGGTTTTCCTATTGCCGATATTAGTATGTCTGCTTTTTTTGTTATTTCTTCTAAGTTTTTTGTTTTTGAATGGCATATTGTTACTGTTGCATCTTTATTTAGTAAGCTTTGCGCTAGTGGTTTTCCTACTATGTTACTTCTTCCTAAAATTACTACATTTGCTCCTTGTAATTCTATTTTATATTCTTCTAGCATTTTTATTATTCCATATGGTGTACATGATATAAAGGTTTTTCTATTTAGTGCTAGCCTTCCTATATTTATTGGATGAAAACCATCTACATCTTTTCTATAATCTATTGTTTGAAAAGCTTTGTATATGTCCAAATGTTTTGGAATTGGACTTTGAAGTAGTATTCCATGTATATCTTTTCTTTCATTTAACTTTCTTATTAATTCTAATAGCTCGTCCATTTCTATATTTGCATTTAATATAAATTCTTCATATTCAATTCCTACTTCATTACATGCTTTACTTTTATTTTTTACATATATTTTTGATGCTTTATCTTCTCCTACCATTATTACTGCAAGTCTTGGTTTTATGCCTTTTTTCTGTAGCTCTTGTACTTTTTCTTTGACTTGCATTCTTATTTTTATTGATAGCTCTTTTCCATTTATTATAGTTGCCATTTTATTTGATATATAATAACTTTTAAAGTTAAATATTTTTTCCTTTCATTTAATTTTGATTTTTCAAAACTTTCTTAATTTAAATTATTTTTCCCTTTTACTTTTTTATTTTAATATTTTTTTTACAAATTGTCAACTTTTTTATGTAGCCTTGATAAATAAAATTTATCAAGGTCTTGTGCTAATTAGCATCTTTTTCTACAGCAAATAAGCATTATTATTCTTATGATAATTAACACTAATAATATAATAGCTATTGCTATAAATGCTCCTGCACCTAATAGTGCAAGTAAACCAGTAAGTGCACCTAAGATTACACCTAAAATGAAGGCAAATAAAACTATTAGTACAAATAATATTATATCAATACAGCATTTTCTTTTTTTGCAGCATTCTTCTTCAAACATATTTGTCACCTCCTAATAGTATTTAAATAAATACTATTAATATATAATATGCTTAAGTTAATGCTTGGTTAATGTTTTTAGTCTTTAAATTTAATATTTTTGTCCACGTTCATTTTTCCTGCTCTGGTTATTTTGTCATAACCATATTTTTCTTTTAATGTATCTACTACTTTATCTAACTTGCTCTGCTTTTTAGATGTGTTATCAAACAGTGAAAGTTGTACTTCTTCTTTATTACTTAGTTTATCTACTCTTACTCCTATTAGCCTTATTGGCTCTTTTTTATATAGTTCATATAATAATTTCTTTGCTTCTTCTATAATTATTTTTGTATTATCTGTTGGCATCATTAGCTTTCTTTGATGTGAATATACTTTAAATTCATTTGTTTTTATTTGTACATTTACTACTTCTGTAAGCATATTATAGCTTCTTAAACGATATGCTACTTGTTCTACTAATGCTACCAAAACTTCTTCTATTTTTTCTATATTTGAATAGTCATATGGCAATGTTATTGAGTTTCCTATTCCTTTTGGTTTTTCTTCTTCGTATATAACTTCACTAGTATCTATTCCATTTGCATATTCCCATATCATTTTTCCATATTTCCCAAATGATTTTATCATATAGCTTTGTTCTTTTTTTGCTAAATCTTTTATTGTTTTTATTCCCATTTTATATAACTTTGGCAAACTTTTCTTTCCTACCATAAATAGCTCTGACACTGGTAAGTTCCACATTTTTGTTTCTATTTCTTCTTTAAATAATGTATGCACTCTATCTGGCTTTTGAAAGTCTGATGCCATTTTTGCTAAAAGTTTATTATGTGCTACTCCTATATTTACAGTAACCCCCAACTCCTCTTTTACTCTTTTATTTATTTCATATGCTATTTGTAATAATGTTTTCCCTTTTGGCATATAGCCTGTCATGTCCATAAAACATTCGTCTATTGAAAAACGCTCTATTTTTTCTGTGTATTGTAATAATAAGTTATATAATGCATTTGAATATTTTTTATATACTGCAAAATCACTTTTATATATTTGTAAGTTTGGACATTTTTTTCTTGCAAAATATATTGGTTCTCCTGTTTGTATTCCTACTTTTTTTGCTAAATTGCTTTTTGCTAATACTATTCCATGCCTGTTGTCTTCATCCCCACCTATTATTGAAGGAATTGTTCTTATATCTAAACTTTCTCCTTTTTTTAGCATTTCTACTGCTGTCCATGATAAAAATGCATTATTAACATCTACATGTAATATTTGTTTTTCCATATTTAACACCTAACTCTATTATATTATAAACATTTGTTCTGCATTTGTCAAGTTGTTTTTACAACAATTTTATTATTTATGAGCCAATGGCTTACTTTTGTCTAAAAAAAGGAAAGATTTGGGACGCATCAAAAACTTTCCTTTTTTATTTAAAGTTTAAAAAATAATGCAAAAATAAAAGGAAAGTTTTTGATGCGTCCCAAATCTTTCCTTTTTTTACAGCCCCTTTTTAGCCCTTATTAAAATATTCTTAGTATATCGTTATACGTCACATATAAAGCTAATACTATTAGTAAAGCAAAACCTAATAATTGCAAATTTATTTCTGTATTTTGCTTTAATTTTTTTCCTCGGATGGCTTCTAATAATAGTAGTACAAATTTTCCACCATCTAGTGCTGGGAATGGTAGTAGATTTGTTACTCCTAATGATAAACTTATTAGTGCTAGTAGGTATACAAAGTCTTCTAGTCCACTTGTATTTGCTACTGCTTCTGATATTCCTAGTGGTCCCATCATTTGATCTAGTCCTACGTTTCCTGTGAATAACATTTTTAAATTATCAGTTATAGTCATTATGAAATCTCTTGTTCCATATAATGCATAATGCATATTATTTGGTATATTGTTTTTTGCTGGTTTAAATTGTACCCCTATATAATAGGCATATATTGTGTCTGGTATAATTTCTATTTCTATACTTTCATTTCCTCTTTTTACTGTAAATGTTAACTTTTCATTATCTTTACTTGAACTAATTGCATTTACTATATCTTCTCTCGTTTTTACTTCTATTCCATTTATTTTTTCTATCCTATCATTTGCTTTTAAACCTTGTTTTTCTGCGATACTTCCTTTTTCTACTGTAACTATTTTAGTAGAGCTATCTCCACTTTTTAAATATATTCCTGTGCTTTTATTTTCTTGTCTTGTTGGTATTAATGTAATTTCTTGTTGCTCACCATTTCTTTTTATTATAATTTTTAACTCTTCTCCATTAGATTTATTTAGTATTTTATCTATATCCGATTTTACGTTTATTTTTTTATTATTTATCTTTATAATTTCGTCTCCTGATATTATTCCACTTTGCTCTGCTGCATATTCTGGCATAGTTCTCTCTACAATAAGTGAGGTATTATTTCCTATACTTGACATTAATATAAAATATACAATCAATCCAAATATAATATTTACAATTCCACCTGCTAATATTATGGCCATTCTTTTGGGTATAGAAGCTTCACTAAATGAATTTTTACTTTCTACTCGTTCTTCTTCACCTTCTAAGTTTACAAAGCCACCAAGCGGTATTAACCTTAAAGCATATTTAGTTTCTTTTCCTTGTTTTCTCCATATCTTTGGTCCAAACCCTATTGCAAATTCATTTACTTTTACCTTACACAGTTTTGCTACAATAAAATGACCTCCTTCATGGATTAATATGAGAAAGCCTAGTAAAAATATTACTTTTAGAACTATTATTATAAAATTAATCAAATTTATTCTTCCTTTCGTATTAGAAGTTGGAAGTTGGAAAGATTTGGTGAAAGATTTGGAAAGTTTTGGGACGTGTCAAATCTTTCCAAATCTTTCACCAAATCTTTCCAACTTCCAACTTCTAAATCCACATTAATAAAGCATATGCAAATGGTGCTAAAAATATTAAACTATCTATTCTGTCTAACATTCCTCCATGTCCTGGTATAATATTGCTAAAATCTTTTATATCCACATATCTTTTTATACTTGATGCCGCAAAGTCTCCTATTTGTCCTATTAGACTTAGAGCTATTGCTATTATACTTATGATATAATATGAAATTTCCATTCCCCAGAATTTGTTTGCTATATATGTATATATGAGTATTAATACAACTGCTCCTATTGTTCCTCCTGTGCAGCCTTCTATTGACTTTTTAGGACTTACTTTACTAAATTTGTGCTTTCCAATTAATTTTCCTGTAAAATATGCAAATATATCTGTTCCCCATGCTGCTATTATAGCATACCATATTAGTATATTTCCATTATCTAATCCATTTATAAGTGCTATACATATTATAGGAAATATTATATATACAATTCCGAAAAATGTATATACTATATCTTTAAAGTTTGTTTTCATATTTGTTATTATTACTTGTAAAAATAGTATTAGCAATATAAATGGAATTGCTAATATTGCTGAAGTACCTAGACATTTTTGTGGTAATATATGTATTAAAGCTATACTTATACAGCTTATATATCCTAGCCATCTTACTGGATCACATTTACTTTTTATGGCATTTGTATATTCATGCATTGTTAAAATTGCAATTGTTGTAAACGCTATATCTACTATATATTTATTTCTTATTAACAGTATTATTAGTACTATTGGAAAACCTAATAATGCTGAGGTATACCTCTTCCACTCCATGTTTTTCATTCCTTTAATTTTATTTTATTTAATATCTCATACTTTTATATTTGCTATGCAAGTTGCTGTAGTGTATTTGTTGCAATTCACAGTATCGCTATTAAAATCCGCTCCCAGTAAGCAATATATTTTACTTATTTCGTGGTAATGCAGAAAAAAGTCTTGTAAATTGTAACTTCCATTCAATATAAGATACGTTTATTGTGCTCCGAATTTTCTATTCCTATTTTGATATATTTCTATTGCATAATCTAAGTCTGCTTCATTAAAATCTGGCCATTTTTTTTCTATGAATAAGTATTCTGAATATACCGCTTGCCATGTCAAAAATCCGCTTGTTCGTATTTCTCCACTTGTTCGTATTACTAAGTCTGGATCAGGCTGTCCTTCTGTGTATAAAGCATTTGAAATAGTTTCTTCTGTAATATCTTCTATTTGTAGTTCATTTTCTTTAACTTTTTTAGCTATCTTCTTTGTAGCTTTTATAATTTCATCTCTTCCACCATAGTTTAAAGCAATATTAAAAGTAACACCAGTATTATCTTTTGTTCTTTCCATACATTTTGCTATACTTTTTTGCATTCCTTCTGATAGTGCTGATATATCTCCTAATATTTTCACTTTTATATTCTCAGTATCTGCTCTTTTACTGTAGTCATCTAAATATGTTTGAAGTAGTAACATTAAAGCTCCTACTTCTTCTTTTGTTCTTTTCCAGTTTTCTGTTGAAAATGCATATACTGTTATGTATTGTAATCCTATTTTATTTGCATATCGTACAATTTTTTCTAAAGTTTTTGCACCTTGCTTATGTCCTTGTTTTATATCTAAGCCTTTTTCTTTTGCCCATCTACGATTGCCATCCATTATAATAGCAATGTGTTTTGGCATGTTTGATTCATTCATTTTTTTCACCTTTCTTTGAAATTGGATATCGGAAGTAGGAGGTCAGAAATTTAGAGTAATTTCTTCGAAGAGCAGGGTGCCGAAGGCGGCCCCCTACAATTTTGTTAAATTATATCTAGACTGTCATTATTTCTTTTTCTTTATTTTCTGTTATCTTCTCTATTTCCTCTACATATTTATCTGTTAATTTTTGTATTTGATCTTCTGCTTGTTTTAGTTCGTCTTCTGTTATGTTTGAATCTTTTTGCATTTTTTTAAATTCGTCTATTCCATCTCTTCTTACACTTCTTACTGCTACTTTTGCTTCTTCACTCATTTTTTTTATATCTTTTACTAATTCTTTTCTTCTTTCTTCGTTTAATTCTGGGAAGTTTAAACGTATTACTTTACCATCATTATTTGGTGTTATTCCAATATCAGATGCTAATATTGCTCTTTCTATTTCTTTTAATACACTCATGTCCCATGGTTGTATTACTATTAATCTTGCTTCTGGCACAGATATTCCAGCCATTTGATTTATTGGTGTTGCTGTTCCATAGTAATTTACTGTTATTTTATTTAATATTGCTGGATTTGCTCTTCCTGCTCTTATTTCTGATAAATTCTCCTCATAAACATTTATTGTTTTTTTCATTCTTTCTTCTATATTTGTGTAATCCATATTTACTCTACCTTACCTTTCATTTCTATTTTGAATATTATTCATCATTTATTCTTCATTATTCACTATTCATTATTCTACATATTATAGGGCCTAATTTGATAAATGTTCTTAGGTATTCCTAACTGATTAAACCCCTACATTTTAATTTTTTATTCTATTGTAATTTATTTTACAATTGTTCCTATTTTTTCGCCTTTTATTATTTTTACTATATTTTCAGGTTTATCTATTCCAAATACTATTAATGGTATTTGGTTATCTTTACATAGTGATGTTGCTGTTGAGTCCATTACTTTTAAGTCTTTGTTTAACATATCTAGATATGTTATCTCGCCATATCTTTTAGCATTTGGTTCTTGTTTTGGATCTGCTGAATATACTGCATCTATTGTTTTAGCTAGTAATATTACATCTGCTTCTATTTCCGCTGACCTTAATGCTGCGGCTGTATCTGTTGTGAAAAATGGGTTCCCTGTTCCACATGCAAATATTACTACTCTGCCTTTTTCTAAATGCCTGCATGCTTTTCTTCTAATGTATGGTTCTGCCATTTGTCTCATTTCTATTGCTGTTTGAAGTCTTGTAGATATTCCTCTTGCTTCTAGTGAATCTTGCAATGCTAATCCATTCATTGTTGTTGCTAGCATTCCCATGTAATCTGAGGTTGTTCTTTCCATTTGATGTCCATATCTACCTCTCCAAAAGTTTCCTCCACCTACAACTATTGCTACTTCTACTCCTAAGTTTACAATATTTTTTATTTGGTCACATATTTCGCCAAGAGTTTCTGCATTTATTCCTCTTCCTTCAGCTCCTCCCATTGCTTCGCCACTTAGTTTTAGAAGTATTCGTTTATACTTTATTTCGGGCATGTATACACTCTCCTTCTTTATCTTTTATTTATATTTATTATTCTATCATACTATTATATAAAAAATAAACACTTTTATTAAGATTTTTTAATTTTTCTTCCATTTATATACATTATAAATAATAAATATCCGCTAATACTATTATTATATTAGTATTTTCGTGTGGAGGATGTATGAATCAGATATTGTATAAATGTAATTTTGATAATTTTAATAGTTCAAAAAATCCTAAAGAAAAAAAGAAATTTATTATTATATTAGTTTGTTCAATTGTATTAATTTTTATTGCAATTTTTTTATATTTTTTTATTAAATACAATATGAATAAGAAGGAAAAACTTTCTAAAAATTTAGTATCAAATTTTAGTATTATGAATTTATATTCTAATGCTAATAATAATTATGTTTCTGAGCAAATTTTAGCTGAAAGTAAAGTAGAACCTTTTGTAATAGGCCTAATACAAATAGATGACATTAAACTTACTTATCCTATACTCTCTACTACTACTGAAGAATTACTAACAATTTCGCCTTGTAGATTTTTTGGACCTATGCCTAATGAAGTTCGGTAACCTTTGTATTGCTGGTCATAATTATATAGATAATAGGCACTTTGGAAGAGTTCATTCTTTAGTTATTGGAGATATCATTAAAATTTTTGATTTAAACGGTGATGTTTTAGAATATGAAATTTATAGTAAAAATGAAATTAGCGCTGATGACCTTTCTTGTACTAATCAGGAAACTAATGGTTTTAAAGAAATTACTTTAATAACTTGTAATAATGTTAAAGGAAATAGGGTTTGTATAAAGGCTAGAGAAAAGCCACGCTGACGAGCAATGCTCGCCCCTACGATTTTAACTTAAAAAAGAGTACTTTCCTATTATATTAAAAAGTAGACTTGAAAAGTCTACTTTAAACAATTATATATTATAATTTTTATATTTTCTAAATGCATATATTGCTACTACTGCACATACTGCTATAAATAAAAATATTATATAGTCACTAGCATCTCCTGTTTGTGGAAGATTTGAGTTTTGGTTTCCACCTCCCATAGTGTTTGCAGTTACAGTATTTGTTTTAGTAGTATTTGTTGTTGGAGTTGTTTGTGTGTTTGTTGTTGGTGTAGTTTGTGTATTTGTTGTTGGTGTTGTTTGATGTAATAAGTTTATTGGTCCTGTTGCGTTTACTGTTGTTACAAACATACACATTATTGCAATTAAAGTAAATAGTACTAATAATTTTTTTACACTTATTTTTTTCATAATAAATTACATTCCTTTCTCGCTTCGCTCACAAGGCACACATAGGAATG
>CAOJVB010000018.1 GCA_948444845.1 uncultured Clostridiaceae bacterium
ATAATAACAACACTTTTTCAAAAAAAGTTGTTGCATTGGCAACGAAAATTTTGCATAACATTTCTAAAAAAATGAATTTTTTTAAATCGTTTGACATATAATAAAAAATATAGTATACTATATTTAACTTAAGTTAAAAAAGTTCGTAGATAGAACCGAGTTAGGTGTGTGGTAGCACTTAACTCATTTTTTATGTAAAAAAAGAAAGTATAGCATTGTGGTAGAGCTATACTTTCTTTTTTCGGCTAGCTAAGCCTCATCTTGCTTTTGGTCATTCAATTTACTATTATTGCTAACAGTATCAGTTTTCTGATTTGTGTCTTTTTGCAATAACATTTCAACCAAACGCCAAATCAAATCTGGGTAGTTCATAGATAAAACCCTCCTTCCCGAAAGATTTCCTTTTGAAAAGGATGGATTTATTATACTTTATTTCTATTTCAAAAACAATGTTTTTTGGGTAATTTCTACAATTAATTATCTTAATCCGCTTTATTTTTATTTCTGCTTTTATATACATTAGCTTGGTTTCTACATTGACTACTATCATATTCAGCTTTAGGGTTTTTAGCATAAAATACTTTGCCACAATGCTTACATATTCTTAATGGATTCTTTTCACTACAAAGCATAAAACCAAAAGACATATCTAATGCTTGTTTTAGTGAATTAGGTTGCCAAGATATTTCTGGAGTATTTCCATACATATTAATTTTGTATGGTATTCCAGAAAAATAATAATCACTTATAGTTTCTCTTGCTTTATATTCATCATAATTATTTACACTACTATTTGATAAATCTACATATTTTTTAAATATTTTATACATTTTTTTTGCATATTCAATTATCCAATCTATTTTTTCACAATAAAAGCTAGAATAAATTAATTGATTGTTAAGTGATGTACGATTTAACATTCTTTGTAAATCTGAATTTGTTTCTATAACTGCTTTACCATTTGTTATTGTATAACTCATTTCATCGTTAGTTGCAAACGGAAAGAATAATTCAAAATAATCTTTTGTTCTCATTGTACAATTTTTATTAATAACATTATTTTCTTTTAATGTTACTTGTTCATTTAATAGAAAATCTGTATTGATTGGTGCTTCAACCATAAAGCCCAATAAACCATATTGCTCTACAAAAAAATATGCACAAGTAAATTTAGTTTGATCATCATCTGCATCCATACATATTCTTCCTATATTAAGAAAATCAACCAATATTGAATCCATTTTACTGAACATATCATATAAATCTCTAATATTTATACTAGCTTCTGGATTTGGTATCATATAATATTCTTTTCCTTTATATCTTCCTTGATAGCCACCATATCTCATATATGAATATGCACTGTTACTTTTAAAATTAAATTCCATTACTTTATTCTCCTTAAATTTTTTCAAAAATTTTATTGTAATATATTGACATATTACATTTATTACTTTATAATGATATAAAATATTAATAGTTGAAATATAATAACATATTACAACAATTAATATAAAATGTCAAGTGCTATCCTTGTATAAAAAATATGTAGACAAAAATTTTACCAAATTGTTTGAAAGGTTGTGATTACTATAGATAACAAGAACTATATACTAGACAAGTATTATAATGAACATGATAAACCAACTGATATTGCAAAAGAATTAAATGTTCACCCATCTTATATCACAAAAATAATTAAAAACGATACAAGATATATTAAAGAGAAAGAATATAGGGCTGAAATAAGTAGAGAAAATCGTAAAATTGCAAAAAGAGACTGGATTAGAAACAAAAGACAAAGTGAATCTGATAAACAATTATATGAATTTGTTAAACAGCAACATATTGAATCAAGTAAAGAATTATCTTATTCTTCTGAAATGAGTGATTTAGCATTTATAAAATGGAATTCAAGTGCTTATCATAGAAATAGCAAAGGTAATTTAGTTATAGATAGAAAGTTAAAAGTTGTATCAGATATTCCTAAATCAATAAATATGAATATTAAAATTCCAACACAGAAATATAAGAAAAAATATTGTTATAGTATTTAATTAGTCCTATTGATGAATAGGTCTTTTTTATTTTAAAGCTTAAAGGAGGTGCTAGATATGGCTAATATGAAAGAAACTTACACTTTAATGTTTACAGATTACCCAGACATTGTAAATCTTACACAAATGAGAAAAATGTTAGGTGGTATTAGTAACACTCTTGCATATCGTATGTTAAGAGAAAAGAAAATTAAAAGCAAAAAAGTTGGCAGAGAATATAAAATTCCTAAAGTTAATGTTATCAAATATGTGATGACAGAACAGTAGGAATTTTTTCATTATCATGGTATAATACACAAAATATCAATGATAAGTTAAATATAAACTGTTACAACGGAAAGGAGAAATATGATAACAGGTAGCTTACAAAAAAAGAAAGGTCTTTATTATGCAGTTTTAAATTTATATGATGACTATGGAAAAAGAAAACCGAAATGGATTCCTACAGGTTATACTATAAAAGGAAACAAGAAAAAGGCTGAAGAAAAATTAGAACAATTTAAAATTGAGTATGAACAAAAGTCAAAAATACAATTAAGAGATCCAAACATATATGATAAATATAAAAACATCCTGTTTTGTGATTATATGTTGGAATGGCTAGAAAAACAAAAAGGAAAAGTTGAACAAACAACCTATATAGGTTATGAACAAGTAATTAAAGGTAGATTATATAAATACTTTAAAGCAAAGAAAATAAAATTAGTTGATTTAAAACCTAAACATATTCAAGATTTCTTTGATTTGCTATTTGCAGAAGGTCTATCTGGAAATACAGTAAAACATTATAGAGCAAATATTAGTAAAGCTTTAAAAAGTGCTGTTATTACAGAAATAATAGATAGTAATCCTGCTACTAAATTGGAATCAATTAAAACTAAAGAATATACAGCAGATTATTATACACAAGATGAATTGCTAAATCTAATGGAAATTATAAAAACTACACCTATTGAATTACCAGTAGTTATTGCTGGTGTATATGGCTTAAGGCGTGAAGAAGTTATTGGGATTAAATGGAATGCTATTGATTTCAAAGCAAAAACATTAACAATTAGACATACTGTAGGTCGTGGTAAAATTGATGGTGTTACACAATTCATTTTCAAAGATAGAGCCAAAAGCGATTCTGGTTATAGAACTTTGCCTTTATTTGATTTTATAGCAGATTTACTAAATTCTTATAAAGATAAGTATGAAGAATATAAAAAGTTTTATGGCAATACTTATTGCAACGATTATAAAGACTATATATGTTTAATGGAAAATGGAGAACTAATGAAACCTGGATATGTAACACAAACTTTTAGTAAAGTATTAGATAGTAATAATCTACGACATATCAGACTACATGATTTAAGACATAGTTGTGGGACTTTATTAATTCAAAATGGTGTACCAGTTAAAGACATACAAATATGGCTAGGTCATTCTAATTTTCAAACTACTTTAAGATATGCACATGCTGATATAGAGAATAAAAGAATATCCGCAAGTGTCATTAGTGATAAACTTGCATTAGATGTAAAAGAAACAAAAAAAGAACAAATTACCGAACTCGCTATTTAGGTAATCTGTCTTAAAAAATACATTTCTAACTATTTATAAAAATTCTAATTTTGGAAAAGTGTTAGAACTTTTGTTAGAACTTTGCACTATTTTTAAAATTAAAACCTCAAGCTTAATCTTACGAAACACTTGAGGTTCTAATGGTGCAGATGGCCGGAATCGAACCGGCACGGTTTATTCAACCGCAGGATTTTAAGTCCTGTGCGTCTGCCAGTTCCGCCACATCTGCATTTGTAACTGGCATTTTGTCTTACGACAAGTGTAATTATAATACGATATACTAATGTTTGTCAATACTTTTTTGCAAAAAAACAAAAAAAGTTGTTAAAGGTAAAATTTTCTATAAATAAATATAAAAAATTAGAAAATAATTATATTAGATAGCAGAGTTAAAAATAAATTAATTATTAAATATGAATTAAACATAAAAAATATATAAATAATATTTACAAAAAATAGAATAGAATATAGAATAATTTTAGAGTTTGAACTTAAAATAAAATTTAAATTATAAGTAAAGAAAGGAAGCCTAAAAAATTAGTACCAATAATTGTAAAAAATGGCATAGAATGTGATAGTAGTAATTAAAAAAAATTAAAAAAAGTAGTAGTATTTTTAACAATTCCGCCATAGCGGATAAGTTCTGTGTTTAAATGAAATAAAATTTATCTAGACTTTGGTGATGAAAAGATGCATATGGAAATTTTATTAAAACAGGTTAGACAAAATAAAAGTGTAACTTTAAATAAACTATCTGAAAAGAGCGGAATATCAACTACACATATTAATGACATAGAAAATAATATAAAAAGCCCTAGTTTGTTCATTATGGCTAGATTAGCAAAGGCTTTGGATGTAGAAATTACGGAGTTGTATAAAATAAAATGGTAATAGAAAATTTAAATAAAACACTTACAGAAACTATAAAGAAATATGGCATAAATTCTATTGAAGCATATCATATAAGTGTTATGTTGGCCATACAAACGCAAAGTTTATATAACAATAAAAGTCTACAAAATTATTATAATAAAAGTATTAATGCTTTAGTAGAATATTTAAGTATAAACGAAACTAATCCTAATGAAGTCAAATGGAATAGATATGCTGTTGAAAAAGGATATCTATCTTCTGAAAGTATAGGCTACATGTATGGAAATGGTTTTCATATATTATGTAAGAGAATAAGAAAGAAATTAAAAAAATAAATAAAACAGAAAAGCTGTAACAAAATTAATAAAATATTTGAAAAATAACTATAGACTTTTTTATGAAAATGTTCTAAAATGTAAAAAGTAAAATTAGAAATGATAGGAAAATAGTATATGATAATAGAAAGATTAATTTTTAATGTTGTAGCAGTTGCACTGTTTACAGTAATTTTTTTGAAAATGATACATAAAAATGATACAAATTATATATATATATTAGGGATAGAAGCTCTTGGAATTTTAATAGGATTTTTAGGGCTTATTTTTCGTGTTAATTTACCAATAATAATTATAATAATTACATACATAATTTCAATAATATTACCACTTATAATTATTATATTTGAAATGAAAGGAATATATCTATCAGAAATTATTTATATGAACATTGCAAAATATTATTCAAATAGAAATGAGAATAGTAAAGCAAAAGAAATATTAATGAAGATACTTGAAAAATATCCCAATAGCTATTACCTACATAAGCAATTAGCACAAATATGCGAAAAAACAAAAGATATAGATATCGCAATAGATGAATACATAAGAGTATTAGATGCAAATAGAGAAGACTTTGAAACACAACTTAAATTAGGTAAGTTACTAAATGTTCAAGGAAGAAAACAAGAAGGGGCAAAAGTGCTAAAAGAATTATTAAAAATAAAGCCAGATTATTATGAAGCTTCTTGCCTATTAGGAGATATTCTATATGAAGAAGAAAACTATAAAGAAGCAGTAAACGTATATTTACAAGCACTAAATTATAACCCAGATAAATATGAACTATATTATAACTTAGGAATGTTATATACAAAACTAAATGATTTTCAAAGTGCAAAAGAATATTATGAAAAAGCATCACAGCTTAATTCATTATTGTATCATGCAAAATACAATTTAGGGCAAATAGCGTTATTATATAATGAAATAGAAGAAGCAGAAGAATACTTTGTAGAATGTATAAATGAAGAAGACTTAACAGATGAGGCATATTATTATTTGGCATATATAGAAATGCTAAAAGGTGACAAAGAAAATGCAATACAATATTTGAATACAGCAGTAGAAGAAAATGAAGAACTATATAACAGAGCTACGAAAGAATTAGTATTTAAAATGATTATAAATAAAATAAAAAGACCAACACATAATGAAAACATAAAAAAGAAAAAACTTACCAAAAAAGAAATAAAAACTATAAAACATTTAGAAAAAACATGTGAATTAGTAGGAAATTTAAGCCAAAATGATATGAAGGCAATTAGAATATTAAAAACAAAATATCAAGACAGAGAAAGAGAATAAATTTCAAACAAATTAATATATATTATAGAAAACAAATAAAAAGGAGAAAATGAAATATGAATATAATACAAGCATTAATTTTAGGAGTAATACAAGGGCTAACAGAACTTTTACCTATATCAAGTTCAGCACATTTAGCTATAATACCATGGATGTTTGGTTGGACAAATTCAGAAATATTCAAGTTAGATTTCGAAGCTTTTGATGTTGCACTTCACTTTGGAACACTTCTAGCAATAGTAATATTTTTTGCTAAAGACTGGATTGCACTAATAAAAGGAGGATATAAGCAAGTTATAAAAAAAGAAAAAAGTTTTGAAGGAAAAATGTTTTGGTATCTAGTAGTAGCAACTATTCCTGGAGGAATAATAGGCTTTGTATTAGACAAATTTGTAGGAAATAAACTAGAAACTCCAATAATAATAGCTCTTGCACTAATTGTAATGGGAATAATACTATACATTGTAGATAAAAAAGCAAAATCAAATATAGAATATGAAAACATGACATTAAAACAAACATTTTTGATAGGACTATCACAATGCTTAGCATTTATACCTGGAGTATCAAGGTCAGGAATCACAATGACAACAGGAAGACTAATGGGAATAAAAAGAGAAAGTGTTGCAAAATATTCATTTTTATTATCAACACCAATAGTTTTTGCAGCAACAGTTTTAAAATTTAAAGACTTTGTATTTAGTATACCATTTTTTATAGGAGTATTTGCAAGTTTTATTGTAGGAATTTTTGTTATACAATTTTTACTACAATACCTAAGAAAAGGAAACTTCAAAATATTTGCAATATATAGAATAATTTTTGGAATAATAATAATAGTAAGATTTTTAACTATGTAGTTAAAATTAGCAATTCAAATTTTATATTGTAAGAGCACGTTTTTTCGTGCTCTTTGAATTTGATATAGGAAAAATCGCTACTACAATTTATTAAAGTGGCAGTGTTATGTTGCAAATGTTGACTCCATTGGCGACCAATGTGGCGAAATCACATTTGATTAATTATAAGACAGAACTTTTCAAAATTTTAAAAGTATATTACAAAAGTATTACAATTACATTACAACTATATTAAAAATATTGACTTTGCAATAAAAAACGATAAAATAAATGCATAATACAGTATTTTGACTATAATATGACAACAAATAAAAAAATGGTATTTTTTAAGGAAAAAAGTAAAAAATAATAAGGTATTAAAAAACAAAGGAGTTAAAATGTCAAGTTCATTAGGGTTATATATTCGGGGACAATTTAATTAAATATGCAAAAGTTACCAAAGACAGGGATATACTAAAAGTAGAAGCCTTTGGAGTGAAATTTTGTGACAATATATCTGAAACTATAAAACAAATAGTCTCAGAGACATTTAGTTATAAAACTCCAATAGCTACAAACTTAACATCAGAAGAATATAACTATTTTTATGTATTTAACCTACTTAGTAAAAATGACATAAAAAAATCAGTGAACATTGAATTTGATTCTTTATGCTATGACAAAGGTATTAATAAAAATACACTAGAAACCAGATATGTATTAGTACCAGATGCAAATGATAAAGAAAAAATCAAAACAATATATATATCAGATAACAAAATAGAATTAAATAAGACAATGCAAGAGCTAGAAGGCAATATGGTTGGAAATATATCACCATTACCTATGGCAATTGCAAACATAGCAAATGTAAAAGAAAAAGAAAACTCTATAATAGTAAATATAGAAGATAAAACAACAATAACAACTGTAATGGATCAAAAAATATATAACATTGACAAAATAGATATAGGTAGTTTAGAAATATTAAACAATATAAACTTAAAGGAAAATTCATACAATAAATCCTATGAAATATGTAAAAATACAACAATATATACTATGGACTCAAAAGATTTAATGCAAGAAGATGAAAATATGTATTTAGAAGATATTATGCCAACACTATATAGTATAGTACAAGCAGTAAAAAATATAACAGAAAATTCAATAAATAAAATAGATAGACTATACATTACAGGAACAGCAGCAGTTATAAACAATATAGACTTATACTTTCAAGAATATTTCCCAGAAATAAAATGTGAAATATTAAAACCATACTTTATACCAGAAACTGTAAAAATTAATATGAAAGACTATATGGAAGTAAACTCAGCAATAGCATTAGCTATGCAAGGTTTAGGGTATGGAGTAAAAAATATAAACTTTAAAAAGCCAAGTTTTTATGATAAATTACCTGCATGGATGAAAGTAGAAATAGGTGGAAATAAAAGTGACAAAGGAACAATGAAAGGTGCAAAAAATAAATTTGACTTTTCACTTGACTTTAGAGGGGCTTTAGATAATATAGAAAAGTGGCTTTTAAGAAGTACCACAGGAGTATTAATGTTTATAATACTATATTCAGCATTTTCAATATTTCTAAATTATCAAAATAATAAAAAAATGCAAGAAATACAAATGGTAAAACAAGACACTGAAAAACAAATACAATTAGTAGAACAAGATAAAACAACTTTAAATACTCATATAAGTAGATACGAAGAAGTACTAAAAAATATACAAGATTATAAAAATGAATCAACTGAAAATAAAAAAATAAAAGATTCAATACCAAATTTATTAACTTCATTAATGTATGGAATGCCAAAAGGAGTAACAATAACATCTATTACTAATACAACAGGATATAATATAAAAATAGAGGCAAAAGCAAGAGAATACTCTGAATTAGGTTACCTAATTGGAAAAATAAAAACAAGTAATATTCTATATAATGTAACAACATCTGAAAGTGTTAAACAAAATGATATGATAAGATTAGTTATAGAAGGAAGTTTATTTCCAGAATAATGACAAAAAGGAGAAAATTAAATGAGGAAAATACTATTAATAGTAGTTATTATATTATTACTTGTATTTGGGTATATGTCAGTTATAAAAGGTATTACAATAGGAAATATGCACATTTCTAGTATAAAACAAATTGATGAAAATAGCAAAATGCTTGAAACAAAAATAGAAGAACTAAATTCTTTAATAGATATTGTGTATCCTAAAAAAATGGGAGAACTAAAAGAAGTAAGTAATAAAATGCAAGAAACTAAGCAAAAATACCTAGATGAAACAAACTTTACTTCAGATGAAGAACTACAAACAGCATTGCAAATAGAAAGTTATGATATAGAAAGACTATATGTAAAACTTGGAGTTCATGCAAAAAAAGAAGGAGTAAAAATAAAATTTACATTAACATCAGCATCTATAGGTGATATAAAAGACTTAAGCTTTACAGTAGAAGGAACATATGTGGCAATTACAAACTTCTTATATGCAATAGAAGATGATGAAGAACTTAAGTTTAGAATTTATAACTTTAAATTAGTTCCATATGAAAGTAGCATTTTACAAGCAACATTTACAGTAAAAAATGTAAGAATAACATCAAACTCACTAAATACTAATTTACGCCCAACAGATACAAGTGAAGAAACAAGTGACAATAAAAATGAAAACAATACAAATACTACAAAACAATAAAGTTTAAAGAGGTATAAAATGTTAAAAATAATTTTAAAAGAAACTATTATTACTTTATTACTATGTATTGCTATTTTATTAATACTAGGAGTGTTATTTTATGATTACAATCCATTAAATAAAATAGTGCCAAATAAAATATCATATACAGTGCCAGAAGAAATAAAAAATGATATACAAGACAACGAAGTAAAAGATTTTTTAGAAGGCGGATTTAATTTAGTATATAGTATAGATAGTTCAGATTTAAATATATACAAAAAAGAAAATAGCTATGTTGCAGGAAAAGAAAATCCATTTTCAGAAGAAGACCAAGAAGCAACAGGAAATATAGTGGAAAATGGAAATAATGACAAAAACAACAATGTAGCATCATCAAACAACGCTAACAATACAAATAGGCCAGTGCAAAATGCTATTGGCAGAAAATAATATAGGTTATATTTATAATATTAAATATATACAAACAACAATATTTTATAAGGAGGAATTTTTTATGTTAAAGGGACAAAAAGGTATAACACTAATTACATTAGTTATAACAATTGTTATTTTAATAATTTTAGCAGGAGTAGCAATATCTTTATCATTATCTGATAATGGTATATTTAACAGAGCTAAAGAAGGAAGAGACTTATATGTAAATGCACAACGTTCAGAAGAAGAAATGGCAAATAGTTTCGACACAAGTCTTAACGAACTTCTAAATGGTATGTAAAAGTTAATAATATACATTTTTATTTTAATAATATTATTAAAAACTAAATATGAGGTTATCTAAAAATTATATTTAGATAACCTCTTAATTTTTTTTAGATAAGGGAAAATTTATGATAAATGCAATATTTTATATATTAATATTTATAATAGGAACATTATTTGGAAGTTTTTCTACACTCGCAGTATATAGAATACCACGTAATGAAGATATAACACATAAACATTCATACTGTCCACACTGTAACCATAAACTTTTATTTTTAGATATGATTCCAATTTTAAGCTATATATTTTTAGGTGGAAAATGTAGACACTGTAAAAGAAAAATAAGAATAAGATATTTATTACTAGAAATATTAACAGGGCTTATATTTCTATTATTTGCTATGTCTTTAAATATAGAATTGATGGAAAAAAGCAAAATAATATACCTAACTTTTGGAATATTATATTTAGTTGGAATGATTATTATAGCAGGAATAGATAAAGAAAATATTAAAATTAGTAAACCAATATTAGTATATGAAATTGTAATTTTATCAGCATATATGATTTATCTATATATAGTAGAGAACGCTAATATATATAGATATGTTATATATTTATTAGCTATGCTAATACTATTTTTTATAGATACATTAAAATTAAAAAAATATAATGTAGATAACTATAAAATAGAAATAATAATTTTAGCAGTTATTCAAGCTGTATTTACATACTCTTATGGTTTCATGATAACAGCAATTATAACATTATTGGCAATAGCTTTTTATA
This sequence comes from uncultured Clostridiaceae bacterium, assembly GCA_948444845.1. GTDB lineage: Bacteria > Bacillota > Clostridia > TANB77 > CAG-508 > UMGS1663. Next base: position 11,200 of record CAOJVB010000018.1, read on the forward strand.
CTGCAATGAATAAAACATTTAATAAATCAAAGGCAAAAGATAAAAATAATACCACTCGGGAAAAAATATTTGTATAATATAGAAAAACTACCAATAGGTTACTACCTATGTGCCTCTAATATTATAACAATTATTATAGTAAATATGATAGCTTGTAGGTGATAAAATGAATATATTAAATAAATTTAAACTAAATACAGGAGCAACATTAACAGATGTAGTAATAGCAATGTTAATAATAATGTTATTTACAGGTATTTTAACTACTACGTTTTCTGGATTATACAAAAACAATATACACATAAAAATGAATGCAATAGCAGCAGACTATGCAATAAAAATATTAGAAGACATAGATAAAATGCCATATGAAGAAGTAGATAATACTCTAAATGAAGAAATAAGTAAAAAGTATGAAGATTATAAAAACTATGAAGCACATCTAGACATAGAAAATTATAATAAAGATGATGATAGTAAAGAAGATATAATAAAAATAGTCAAATTAACTATAAAATATAAAGTAATAGACAGTAATGAAGAATATGTAGTTAAAAAATTGAAAATTAAAGAAATGTAAAGAGAGGAAGAAAAATTGAAATCACAAAAAGGAATAACTTTAACGAGTTTAGTAGTGTATATAGTAGTTCTTCTTATTGTACTTGGGCTACTATCTAATATAAGTAAATATTTCTACTCAAACACAAAATATATAACTGATGCAAATAAATATGTTTCTGAATTTAATAAATTTAATATGTACTTTATAGAAGATGTAAAAAATAATACTGATTTATATAGTATAAAAAATAATCAAATAATATTTGAAGATGGAACAATGTATACGTTTGATAAAAAATCTATATATAGAAACAAAGTAGAAATATGTAATAATGTACAAATATGTACATTTGATAAAGTAGAAGAAACAGATAAAAATGGATTTATAAAACAAATAGTAAAAGTAAAATTTGCAGTAAAATCTTCAGACATATTTGTAAAAGAAAATAGCTATGTATTAAAATATTGGTAGTTACTATTTACAGCCTTTACATCTATACTTACTTAGGAGCGAATTTTAATAGTGGTATTTTAAATTATAATTACTGATAATATGTAATTATTGGAAATTGCTACATTTTATATAAAACGTAGTCAAAATATAGTATAATATATTATATATACAAAGGAGGAAAAGATATGGCAGGAAAACAAAGACAACCAATAGGAATAGAACTTGCAAAAAGAAATCTAATAACAGAAAATGATATAAATAAAGCATTAGAATATAAAAAAGAACATCCAGAAAAGAAACTAGCTGATATAATAAATATATTAGGTTTATGTGACGAGCAAAAGCTAATAGAGGCAATGGGCGAAATATTAGATGCACGAACAATATTACTAAATGTAAATGATATAAAAATAAACCCAAAGGATTATATATCATTAGATATTATGAAAAAAAATAAAGTAATTCCATTTGATGTAGAAGCAGGCAAAATAAAAGTATGCTTTGCAGACAACACAAATAGAAGAATTATAGAAACAGTAAGACTTTTATTATTAAATAAAGGTTTAGTAATGATTGAATACTTAACATTTGAAACAATTATAGAAAAAGTACTAAATGAAATTGAAGGAGTAGGTTCTGAAAAAATAGACCCCAATAGTGATATAACGGCATTAGTAGATAGCATTATAAAAACAGGAATGGAAAAAAGGGCAAGTGATATTCACTTTGAACCAATGCAAGACAGCTTAAGAATAAGATATAGAATAGATGGAAAGCTAATAACAGCGATAACATTAGAAAATGAAAAACAAACACAAATAATAGGAAGGCTAAAAGCTATATCAAATATGCACCAAGAAAAACAAGAAGCACAAGATGGAAGAATACTATTATATCCAGAATATAATATTCGTGTATCTTCACAAAAAAATGTATATGGAGAAAAATTCGTATTAAGACTATTAAAGAAAAACAGTGGAATAAAGAAAATATTTGATTTAGGATTTCCAAAAGACGAAAAACTAGTAAAAACAAGCTTTGACAAGAGAAATAGTATAACAATAATTGCAGCACCAACAGGAGAGGGAAAAACAACAACACTATATAGTGTAATAGATTACTTAAATAAAGCAGAACTTAATATAACAACAATAGAAGACCCTGTAGAAATAAGAATAGATGGGCTAAATCAAGTAGAAGTAGACACAAAAACATCATTTTCAGACTCATTAAGAACAGTATTAAGACAAGACCCAGACATAATACTAGTAGGAGAAATACGTGATAATGAAACAGCAGAAATAGCAATGCAAGCAGGTCAAACAGGCCACTATGTGTTATCTACAATACATACGATAGACAGTATAGAAGTAATAACAAGGTTAAGAAAAATGGGAATATCAAACTATGATATATCAAGCACACTAGCCTCATCAATATCACAAAGATTAGTAAGAAAAGTATGTAAGCATTGTGCATATGAAAGAGAATTTAAACAAGAAGAAAAAGAAATAATGAATAATATAGCCAAGCAATATGGAATGGAACTAAATTTTGAAGGTAAAAAAACATATGACACAATAGGTTGTGAAAAATGTAACAATACAGGTTTTTATGATAGAATAGCAATATTTGAAGTATTAACAGTAAATGATAAAATAAAAGAACTAATAGTAAAAAACGCATCAAGTATGGAAATAAAAAATGCAGCTTTAAAACAAGGCTATAAACCATTACTAATGGACGGAATAAACAAAGTACTAAATGGAGTAACAACATTGCAAGAGCTAAACAATAAATTAGTACTATACTAGAAGAAAAGAAAATTTGCAAACCAAAACAAAGCCAAACAGTAGAATCAGGGACGGTTCGTAACCAGAAACAAGGCAGAAGAGTAGCATTGGGGACGGTTCGTAACCAGAAACAAGGCAGAAGAGTAGCATTGGGGACGGTTCGTAATCGGAAACAAGATAGAGAAGAACCACAAGTAGAAAAAAAGAAATAATCTGGCTAGATTAGGAACTGTCCCCAATGCGGAAAAAAAAGAAATAACCTAGCTAGATAGGAACTACCCTAAATAGCGGAAAAAAAGAAATAACCCAGCTAGATAGGAACTGTCCTAAATAGCAGAAAAAAATAAATACCCTAATAAATAATATAAAATCAGAAATTGAAGGGAGAAAAACCAATGATAAACATAGAACAAGTGCTAAAAATAGCAAAAGAAAAAGATGCATCTGACATACACCTAGTATGTGGACTAAAACCAATGCTTAGAATTTCAAGAGACTTAAAACCAATAGAAGAACTAGAAGAATTAGAAGAAAATGATATATACGAAATATATGACTATTTTGTAAGAGGAAACTTAGATAAAGATGCAGTATTTAAAGAAACAAAAAAACTAGATGCATCATTTGAATTTGAAGATATAAGGCTTAGAGTAAATATATCATACACAAATGAAATACCAACATTTACACTAAGATTAATAAAAAGTACTTTACCTAAATATGAAGCCTTAGGAGTACCAGACATAGTAAGAAGAATGACATACCAACCACAAGGACTAATATTAGTAACAGGAAAAACAAACTCAGGGAAAACAACAACATTAAATGCATTAATAGACGATATAAATGAAAATCAAAATAAAAAAATACTAACATTGGAAAGCCCAGTAGAATATAAACACACATCAAAAAAATCTATGATAGTACAAAAAGAAGTAGGAAGAGGAAGAGACTGCTTATGTTATAGTGATGGAGTAAAAAACTCACTAAGAGAAGATTGTGACATAATAGTAGTAGGAGAGATACGTGACAGAGAAACAATGGAAGCAGCAATAGAAACAGCAGAATCAGGGCACTTAGTAATTGGAACACTACACACAAAATCATGTGCAGAAACACTAGATAGGCTAATAAACTTTTATGAAGTAAGAGACCAAGCACAAATAAAATACTTAATGTCAACATTGTTAAAACTAGTAATATCACAAAGACTATTAAAAGGAAAAGATGGAAAATTAGTACTAATACCAGAAGTAATGGTAGTAGATAATATAATAGCAGGTATTATCAGAAAAGAAAAAATAAGTGTTTCAGAAATAGAAGATGCAATACAAAGTAACTCTGAAAAAGGAAGTATAGGCTTAATAAATTCTTTAGCAGAATTATTTGTTGACGAAAAAATAACATTAGAACAAGCTAAAGCTCAAATAGAAGAAAAGAATTTAGAAATACTAAATAGAACAATAATGCAACTAAAAATAAAAAAAAATAACCAATAATATAAAAATGGACTTACTGTTCAGAGTATAATGAATATATTACTACATGAAATAGTGTTACAAATATTATAAACTGAATATAACAAATGGAGGAAATAAAAATGCCAGAGTATGTATATAGGGCAGTTAATAAAAGAGGTGTAATTGTTAAAAATAAAGTAGAAGAAGCAAGTAAGCAAGCATTAATTAAGAAATTGAAAACCAATGAATTAATGCCTATTCAAATTGTACAAGTAGGTTATATTAGTAGAAAACAAAAAAAGGTAAAAAAGAATGTTACTAATATAGAAGACATAATGAAAACAGCAAACTCTACAAATATTTTTAAAGAAGAAACAACAAAAATATCTGCCATAGAGAAAATAAACTTAGCACTATTAGCAACAGAAAAAATAACTACAAGAGACATAGCAATATTTACACAAAACTTTTACTTACTAAAAAAAGCAAACTTTAATAATATACATGCTTTAAGTACAATAATACAAAGCACAGAAAACTTATCATTAAAGGGAATATTAGAAGATATTTTGGCACGGAGTAGAAGCAGGAGACTATATGTATACAACGATGGAATATTACTCTAATGTATTTCCATATATATATATAAATATGATAAAAGTAGGAGAACTTTCAGGTTCACTTACAAATTCATTAGAACAAGCAATAAAATATTTAGATGACTCAGCAGATATTAACAAAAAAGTAAAAAAAGTATTAGTACCAAATATTATACAATTTGTAGTATTAACTCTATTGCTAGTAATAGGAACATTGGTAATAGTACCATATATTCAAGGAATATTTGACTCTGTAGGAAGTAGTGCAAAAATTCCAGAAATAACAATGTGTTTTTTCAATTTTATTAATAACATAGGAAAAGTTTGGTATATTCCAGTAGCCCTTATATTAGGTACTGTAGGAGGAATTGTATTTTATATTAATACTCCAAAAGGAAAGTATAATTTTCACTATTTTAAATACACTATGCCAATATTTGGAAAACTAATATATAGTTTAGACTTCTCAAGGTTTATAAAGGCAATGCTATTAAACCTAAATAATGGAATGAGAATACAAGATTCATTAGATGTTAGTAAAAATGTTGTAAAAAATTATGTGTTTTTATCAATGGTAGAAACTTCTATAAACAATATATTAATAGGACAATCATGGATAGAGCCATTCGAAAAATCAGGACTATCATCACCCATGATAATAGAAATGCTAAAAATAGGAATGCAAACAGACTTATCAGAAATGATGAACAAATTAGTAGAATATATGGAAATAGACATACAAAATATATTAGATAAAATAATGAAAGTATTCCCACAATTAGTATATTCAGTAGTAGGTGTAATGCTAATACTATTTGTATTAATAGTATTTGTACCAATACTAGAGGTATACACAGGAACATTCTTATTTGATGCAGCAGGAATATAGAAAGAATTAATGAATAATTTATTAACTTTGAAAGAAATTATTATGAATGAATAGGGAATAATACAAAATTCAGAGAATTTTGAAAGGAGAGCCTATGCAAATAGGGATAGATATAGGTGGAAGTCATATAGCAGTTGGGGTAATTAGTAAGAGACATACAATAATTGCTAAAAGAGAAAAGGATATAAAAAGGCTAGAAGTAAATCAAGATATAAAAGAATATATAATAGAAAATATAAAAATGCTTATAAACCAAGTCTTAAAAGACATAGGGGCTCCAAGCTGTGTTATATCTAAAATAGGAATAGCAGTGCCAGGAAAGGTGAAAAATAAAGTTGTATATGATATATATAATTTAGGAATTAAAGAATTTAATTTGGCACAAGTTTTAGAGGAACATTATGGTGTAACAGTAAGCATAAGAAATGATGCTAAATGTGCAGCACTAGCCGAAAAAAATATAGGTAATACCCAAGAATATGATGACACAGTATTCTTATGTTTAGGAACAGGAATAGGAGGAGCAACCTTCATAAATGGAAAAATGTTAGAATACACAAAAGACTGGGGCTCAGAATATGGTCATATGATAATTGAAAAAGATGGAATAGAATGTAAATGTGGAAATAGAGGTTGTTTTGAAAAATATGCATCTATGCAATCTTTTAGAAATAGAATAATTGAATTACTAAATTTAGAAGAAAATATAACATCTAAAGAGATACTAGAAATAATAACAAGAAAAGTAAATGAAAAAGATAAACTTGTAAATAGCTATATAGATGAATATATAGATAACCTATTAATAGGCTTATCAAACATAATAAATATAATACAGCCAGAAGCCATATGCATAGGAGGAAGTTTTGTATATTACGAAAAAATATTATATACAAGACTAATAGAAAAAATAAATTCAAAGAAATATAATTGCAATATACCCAAAATAGTATTAGCAAAACTAGGCAATGAAGCAGGAATGATAGGAGCATTAATGTAAAAAAATAAGCATTAGTGCTTTATTTTTTTTTATTAAAGTGATATAATGCATAAGTAACAAACCTTAGAAAGAAGGAATTAAATGTTAAAAAACTATATTTTAATGAATCAAAACACAAAGGTATTAAAATTTGAATATGATAATGAACTAAATGTAATAACAAATATACTAGAAAACTATAACATAAAATATGCACCATTAAATATAAAAAACATTGAAGAAGTAAAAAGAAGAATCGAACTTAATAACTGGTTTAATGACAGAGGAATTCCAATATATAGAGATAATGTAAAAGAAATTATAGAAGCATTTGGAATAAATAATATTAAAGAACTAATAAACAAAGATTATGGATTATCAGTATCAGATCAATATTGGTTTAAACCAGAAGATGAAAATATAAAATGGGGAGAAATAAACTATTTTCAAAAAGATTATGGAAGTATAAACTTCACAAATGCAACATATGGCAGTGGAGCTTCAAAATACCTAAAACAAACTATAAAAAATAAACCAGATAAAACACCAAATAATACTTCAAATGGTCAATTAAAAAAAGTATGGATAAAAAAAGATAACGAAAATTATTTATATAAAGGTGCAGGAACAATACATAACTTTGAGCCTATTAATGAAGTGCTAGCTAGCCTAATATGTGAAATATTAGATGTACCACATGCTACATACACATTAGATGTAGTAAAAGGAAATAGGCAAAATACATTAGTAAGTGTATGTAAATGTATAATAAATAGAAATGAAGAAATTTTGCCAGCATATACAATATTAACTGAAGAAAAAGAAAAAGTGCAAAAAACAATTAAGGACTACTATATATACTTAAAAATATTGAATGAAAATAATGTACCAAATGCAGAAGAATATTTGCAAAAGATGTTTATGCTAGATTATATTTTATTAAATGAAGATAGACATCTAAACAATTTTGGAGTAATAAGAGACATAAAAACACTAGAATGGAAAAGGATTTGTCCAATATTTGACACAGGAAGAAGCATGAATACAAATGTTACAACATCTTACTGGAATTTCAAAGAAGGAGAAATAAAATGTTTTACAAATGAGCTTATTTCAAGTAAAAACTTAGAACCATTATTCACAATAAAAATAAAAGAAGAGCAAATAGAAAAGTTAAAAGAGTTACAAGAAAAATACAAAGAAATGTTAGAAAAATACTCAGAATACACAAAACTTTCAAAAGAAGAAATACAAATGCTTACAGAAGGGTATAAGCAAAGGATAGAAGTTTTTGAGAAAATAATGAAAGAAAAGAATAAAATACTTTAAAGGAGGAACTGTAAATGGAAAATAAATACAGAAATCACACATGTGGAGAATTAAACATAAAAAACGTAGGAGAAGAAGTAAAACTAGCAGGTTGGGTTCAAAGAATAAGAAACCTAGGAGCTATGAAATTTATAGATTTAAGAGATGAAGCACGGAATAACTCAAATAGTTATAAATGAAGAAACAAAAGTAAATGAAGAGGAATTAGTAACAGAATGTGTAATATCTGTGGAAGGAATTGTTTTAGAACGTTCAAATAAGAACCCAAAAATTCCAACAGGAGAAATAGAAATAAAAGCAAATAAAATAGAAATGCTTGGAAAATGTAAAAATGTACTTCCATTTGAAGTAAACTCTGAAAAAGCAGACATTTCACAAGTAAAAGAAGATCTAAGATTACAATACAGATTTTTAGATTTAAGAAATGATAAAATACATAAAAACATCTTACTTCGTTCAAAAGTTCTAAAATTTTTAAGAGATAAAATGAACGAAATGGGATTTCCAGAAATACAAACACCAATACTTGCAAACTCATCACCAGAAGGAGCAAGGGACTTTTTAGTACCAAGCAGAATACATGCAGGAGAATTTTATGCACTTCCACAAGCACCACAACAATTTAAACAACTACTAATGGTATCAGGATTTAATAAATATTTTCAACTAGCACCATGTTTTAGAGACGAAGATCCACGTGCAGATAGAGCACCAGGAGAGTTTTACCAATTAGACTTTGAAATGGCATTTAGCACTCAAGAAGAAGTTTTAGAAGTATTGGAAGAAATATTTACAAGTACATTCAAAGAATTTACAAACTGGAAAGTAGATGAAGCACCATTTTTAAGAATTCCATATAAAGAAGCAATGGAAAAATATGGGATAGATAAACCAGACTTAAGAAACCCACTTATAATACAAGATGCTACAAGTATTTTTAAAGAAACAGAATTTAACGCATTTAAAGATAAAACAATAAAAGCAATAGTAGTTCCAAACGGAGCAAATGAAGGAAGAAAATTCTTTGATAACATGACAGAATTTGCAGTAAATGAAGTAGGAGCAAAAGGTTTAGCATGGGTAAAACTAACTGAAGAAGGACCAGTAGGAGGAATTGCTAAATTCATAAGCGAAGAAGTTAAAAAAGGGTTAGAAGAGAAAATGGGAGCAAAAATAGGAGACAGCATATTCTTTATAGCAGATGAATTTGTAGCAGCACAAAAAATAGCAGGTTTAGTACGTATAGAACTAGGAAAACGATTAGATTTAATAGAAAAAGACACATATCGTTTCTGTTTTATAGTAGACTTTCCAATGTACGAATATAACGAAGAAGAGGATAAAATAGACTTCAACCACAACCCATTCTCAATGCCACAAGGTGGAATGAAGGCTCTAAAAGAAATGAACCCATTAGATATTTTGGCATACCAATATGATGCAGTATGTAATGGATATGAAATGGCATCAGGAGCAGTAAGAAACCATGACCCAGAACTAATGGTAAAAGCATTTGAAATAGCAGGATATAGTGAAAAAGAAGTAGAGACAAGGTTTGGAGCTCTATACAATGCATTCCAATATGGAACCCCACCACATGCAGGAGCAGCACCAGGAGTAGACAGAATGATAATGCTAATGACAAATGAAGAAAACCTAAGAGAAATAATAGCATTCCCAAAAAATAAAAAAGCAAGAGACGTTTTAATGGGAGCACCAAGTAGGGTAACAGAAGAGCAATTAAAAGATGTACATATTAAATTAATAGAAGAGTAATAAAAAATACACCAGCTTTTATTATAAAGCTGGTATATTTTAGGGCTTAAGTTTTAAAACCAAAAATCATCATCAAAATCGTCATCTGCATTATATTTTGATATTGTTGGGGGACAAGAAACAGATTCATCATCCTCCTGAGCATCTTCAGTGAGATATTCATAATCAAAATCGTCATCAGGAACAATTAGACTGAACTTTTTTTTATTTGCCATATTTCCACCTATCCCTTTCTTAAATGAAAACAGTATCTATAATAATTATAGCATATTATGTTATAAAATGCAAATAAAAAATAAACGAACAAATATTCATAAAAGTATTGACAACATTTTTATATAATGATATTATTTCATCATAATAATTTAAAGAAGAGGTGATTTTATGGATAACAAAAATCCAGTGACAAATTACCAAATCGAAGAAATAAATGAACTTTTAAATGATATAAGAAATGAACAAATTAATTTGTCAGAAAACTTACAAAAGAATTTTTCAGTTATTATGAGTAAACTAATGAAAATGCAAGAATATAATAAAATAGATGACATGACCAATCAAGTATTTGAAATGCGTTTGTCCAATATAGAGGACTTATTATTTAAAATATCATCAAAAATACAATAAGAGAAAGCAATGAAAAATTTAATTTCATGGAATATCAAGAAATTAAAACTAGTAAAATTTAAACGATCAAAAGCGGACATTATAAAAATGTCCGTTTTCTATTGAAAAAAATGAATAAAAAATGTAAAATATATTCACAGTAAAGAAAGAGGTAGGAATATGAGAAAAAATTTGAAATTTTATATAGTGCTATATTTAGCAAAACTATCAAGAATTGCTTTAAAAATAATAGGAAGAGACGCAACATATTTTCCAGGAAAACTAGCAGTAACTCTATGTCCAGACTTTTTAGGAAGAATAGATAAACCAAAAACAATAATAGGAGTTACGGGAACAAATGGGAAAACTACAGTATGTAATATGATAGAAGACTGTTTAAAAGAGAACGGGTACGAATTTATAGATAATCATTTAGGATCAAATATTAACTCAGGTCTAGCATCAACTTTAATAGAAGGAGCAAGCTTGCTAGGAAAGCAAAAAAAAGATTTAGCAGTATTTGAAATAGATGAAAGAAGCGCAGTAAAGATATACCCTTATATAACACCAACATATTTAGTATGTACAAACTTATTTAGAGATTCTTTAAAAAGAAACGCACACACAGAATTCATATCAAATATATTAACAAGCAATATTCCAAAAGAGACTAAACTTATTTTAAATGGAGACGACCTAATAGTTGCAGGCTTAGCACCAGAAAATGATAGAGTATATTTTGGAATAGATAGGTTAGAAACAGATACAGAAGAATGCGAAAATATAGTAAGAGATATAACTGTATGCCCAAAATGTGATAGCAAATTAGAATATGATTTTGTAAGATATAATCATGTAGGAAGAGCACATTGCACCAAGTGTGACTTTGCATCACCAGAAATAAACTATGAGGTAACAAATATAGATTTTAAAAATATGAAAATGACAATAAAAAATGAAGAAAAAGAAGAAAACTACGACATCATAAATAATAATATAATTAACATATACAATATGCTTGCAACAATAACAGTTTTAAAAGAGATAGGACTTACACGAAATCAAATAAACCCAGTATTAAAAAAGCAAAAAATAGTAGACACAAGGTATAGCAAAGAAAAAGTAAAAAATGTAGAAATAATAACGCAACTATCAAAAGGAATGAATCCAATAGCATGTTCAAGAGCCTTTGACTATGTTAGAAAAGAAGAAGGAAACAAAGTAGTATTTGTACTATTAGATGACCTACACGAAGCAGCAAACTCATCAGAAAATATAGCATGGCACTACGACACAGACTATGAATTTCTAAACTCAGAAAGCATAAAACAAATACTAACAGCAGGGGCAAGATACTTAGACACATACGTAAGACTTCAAATGGCAGACATACCAAAAGAAAAAATAATATATCAAAGAGACGAAATGAGCCTAATAGAAAAGCTAAACTTAGACGAAATAGACAAAGTATTTATATTACACGACCTATACTCAATAGACTTAAAAAATCAAATAAAGAAAAAGGTAGAAGAAAAAATTCTTGAACAATAAACTAGCATTGGGGACGGTTCGTAATCGGAAACAAGATAGAGAAGAAACTCAAGTAACAAACCAAAATAATCTGGCTAGATTAGGAACTGTCCCCAACGCGGAAAGAATTGCTAATTAACAATACATCAATAACAGAAATGAAGAAACAAAAAAAAGAAAAAGGGAGAAAAACATGAATAAAACAATAGAAATATTATTTCCAGAATTCTGCAACTTATATGGAGACATAAGCAACATGAAATACTTACAAAAATGCATACCAGAAGCAAACTTCATAGAAACAACTTTCAACGAAGAGCCAACATTTGTAAAAAACGATGTAAACCTAATATACATGGGGCCAATGACAGAAAAAATGCAAGAAAAAGTAATAAAAAAGTTAAAGCCATATAAACAAAGAATAGAAGAACTAATAGAAAAAAACGTAGTATTCCTAATAACAGGAAACGCTATTGAAATATTTGGAAAATATATAGAAAACGAAGACGGAAGCCAAATAGAAGCACTTGGAATATTCGATATATACGCTAAAAGAAACATGATGAAAAGGCACAACAGCAATTTTATAGGAAAATACGAAAACATAGAACTAGTAGGCTTCAAAAGCCAATTCACACAAAGCTATGGAAACAACGAGGAAAACTATTTTGCAAAAGTAGAAAAAGGAATAGGTCTAAATCCAGAAAGTTTGCTAGAAGGCTTACAGAAAAATAACTTCCTAGCAACATACGTAATAGGTCCAATACTAATACTAAATCCAGAATTTACAAAAAAAGTACTACAAAAAATGGGAATAGAAGAGCCAAAAATAGCATTTGAAGAAGATGTAAAAAATGCATATGAACAACGTTTAAAAGAATTAAAAAGATTATAAAATATTCAATTTTCTATTGCAAATAACATAAAAAAATGATATCATATTATACAATAATGAAAAACTTAAAACAAGGACAACACAAATAAAGAAGGCCTAAAAGAGAGCTAGATGCATGGTGAAATTCTAGCAAGAAACTATTTTATTTGTTATCACCTATGTTGTTGCTAGGCAGAAAGTAAATAAAGTAAGCCTAGCCGTACCTTCTGCGTTAAAGAAAAGATAAGTGAAAAATTAATTAGTTAATTTTTAATTTAGGTGGTACCACGGAATTACAGCTCTATTTCGTCCTATATAAGGACAAAATAGAGCTTTTTGAGTTTTGCCCTTCCCATTAGGGACGTTTCCAAATGGGGTATCTGCCACTTTTGGGAATTTTTAAAAGTAAAAACGTGCTAAAAGGGACGCCTTTTTTCGAAAGAAATTACCAAAAGGGACAGCTCTTAGAAACAATTTTAAATTGAACCCAGGACCAGCTGATTAAGAGCCACCTGCTCCACCAACTAAGCAAGTGGCGCAGATATAATCTTTGGGTTATGAACCCGACGACATTCTAAGGAGGCTAACTATAGAAGTAAATAAAAAATATAAAAGGAGGCAAAAAATGCAAGAAATAAAAGTAAAAGGAATATACAAACATTTTAAAGGAGATTATTACTTTGTAGAAGATATTGCAATACATAGTGAAACAAGAGAAAAATATGTTATATATAGAGCACTATATGGAAATCAAGAATTATATATAAGACCACTAGAAATGTTTGCAAGTGAAGTAGACTACGAGAAATATCCAAATGTACAACAAAAATATAGATTTGAACTACAACATGTAGAAAGCAAAAACAAATAAACATATGACGTTATTTAGGACGTTTCTTAATGAGTCATTTTGAAAAAAATAAAATAGATTTAAAGTGATAAGTGATAGAACACAGATAACTGACACAAAATGCAACACATCTAATGTGTAAAAATATATTACAAGGACTGTCCCAACCGTTCCGAAATCGGAACGCGAAGGGGCGTCCCTAGCGTGCGGAAAGGAGAAATTTAAAAATGTACAAAAAAGTAGAACTTAAGGAAAATGGATTTGTAGGAATGGAACGAGAAGTTTCAAATTTATGGAAGGAAAAAGATGTTATCAAAAAGAATTTTGATATGAATAAAGGTAAAAGATATTTTACTTTTTATGATGGACCACCTACAGCTAATGGTAAGCCACATGTTGGTCATATATTAACTAGGGTTATGAAAGATATTATTCCTAGGTATAAAGTTATGAAAGGATATGATGTAATTCGTAAAGCTGGTTGGGATACTCACGGTCTTCCTGTTGAGCTTGAAGTTGAGAAAAAATTAGGAATTTCAGGTAAAGAGCAAATTGAAGATTATGGTGTTGAAAAATTTATAGGTGAATGTAAAGAAAGCGTATTTAAATATGTTTCTATGTGGGAAGATATGACTAACCAAATAGGTTATTGGGTAGACATGGAAAAACCATATGTAACTTATCACGATGATTATATAGAATCTGAATGGTGGGCTTTAAAACAAATGTGGGAAAAAGGTTTATTATATCAAGGACATAAAGTTATGCCATATTGCCCAAGATGTGGAACAGCACTTTCTTCACATGAAGTTGCACAAGGTTATAAAGATGTTCAAGACTTAACATGTACTGCTAAATTTAAAGTAGTTGGAGAAGAAAATGTATACTTCTTAGCATGGACAACAACACCTTGGACATTACCTTCAAACTTAGCTTTATGTATTAACAAAGCTTACAACTATGCATATGTAAAAGTAGAAAGACCAGTTATAGATGGTAAAATGCAAGAAGAAGGAAGCGAAGAAATATATATTTTAGCAAAAGACTTAATAGAAACAGTACTAAAAGATATTCCTTATGAAATAGTAAAAGAAGTAAAAGGAACAGAACTTTTAGGTATGAAATATGAACAATTAATGCCATTTGCAGATGTAGAAGGAAAAGCTTTTGTTGTAATTCACGGAGACTATGTAACATTAACAGATGGTACAGGTATAGTTCATATAGCACCAGCTTATGGTGAAGATGATAGTTTTGTTTCAAAACAAAATGGAATAACATTTGTAAACTTAGTAGATAAAGAAGGAAACTTTGTACCAGAAGTTACACCATGGGCAGGAAGATTTGTAAAAACTTGTGATAAAGATATATGTATTTGGCTTGCACATGAAAACAAATTATTTAGCACAGCAAAACATACACATAGCTATCCACATTGTTGGAGATGTGATACACCACTTCTATATTACCCAAAAGAAAGCTGGTTTGTAAAAATGACAGAAGTTCGTGATAAGTTATTAGAAAACAATAACAAAATAAACTGGATGCCAGACACAATACGTACAGGACGTTTCGGAAAATTCTTAGAAAACGTTATAGACTGGGGTATTTCAAGAGATAGATATTGGGGAACGCCACTTCCAATTTGGAGATGCCATGATTGTGGTCACATGGAATGTATAGGTTCTAGAGAAGAACTAAAAGAAAAAGGAATAAATGTACCAGAAAATGTAGAGCTACACAAACCATACTTAGACCCTATCCACATAACTTGTCCAGATTGTGGAAAAGACATGATAAGAGAAAAAGAAGTTATAGATTGTTGGTTTGACTCAGGTTCAATGCCATTTGCACAATTACACTACCCATTTGAAAATAAAGAATTGTTTGAGAAAAACTTCCCAGCACAGTTCATTTCAGAAGCGGTAGACCAAACTAGAGGATGGTTCTATACACTTTTAGCAATATCAACATGTATATTTGACGCAAACCCATTTGAAAACTGTATAGTACTAGGTCACGTACTAGATAGCAAAGGTTCAAAAATGTCAAAACATTTAGGAAATGTAGTAGATCCATTTGAAGTATTAAATTCAGTGGGAGCAGACGCAACACGTTGGCACTTCTATACAACAAGCGCACCATGGCTACCAACAAGGTTCTCTACAAAAGATGTAGAAGAAACACAAAGAAAATTCTTATCTACATTATGGAATGTATATTCATTCTACGTTCTATATGCAGAAATTGATAAATTTAACCCAGTAGAATATACAGACTTTGAAGTTACAAACGTAATGGATAAATGGATAATATCTAAGTTAAATACATTAATAAAAGATATAGAAGAAAAATTAGATAAGTACGATATAACATCAGCAGCACTAGAAATAGAAGAATTTACAGACGAACTTTCAAACTGGTATGTACGTAGAAACAGAGAAAGATACTGGAAAACAGAGATTTCAGACGATAAAATAGGAGCATATGTAACATTATATAGAGTATTAACAACACTTGCAAAAGTAGCAGCGCCATTTGTTCCATTTATAACAGAAGAAATATACCAAAACTTAGTAGTAGGATTAGATAAAACAGTTCCAGAAAGTATACACCTATGCACATGGCCAGAAGCAGATGAAAGTGCTATTGATAAAAAACTAGAAGAAGAAATGGGCTTAGCATATACAATAGTAAAACTAGGAAGAAGTGCACGTAATAGTGTAAACATCAAGAATAGACAACCACTATCAAAAATGCTAATATCAGCTAGCGAACTTCCAGAATACTATGGGGATATTGTAAAAGATGAGTTAAATATCAAAGAAGTAGAACTAGGAGCACAAATGGCAGAGTACGTAAACTTCGAAATAAAACCAAACTTGCCAGTACTAGGAAAAACTTATGGAAAACTAATTCCACAAATAAGAGCAGAAATTGCAAAACAAAATCAAATGGAATTAGCAAGCAAAGCTCAAAATGGAGAAAGTGTTTCTATAAATGTAGAAGGACAAGAAATTGAGCTAAACCAAGAAAACCTACTTGTAACAATGCAAGGTAAAGAAGGTTATGCATTTGCTGGCGAAGGGGAAATAGGAGTTGTATTAGATACAACAATTACTGAAGAACTAAAAGAAGAAGGTTATGTACGTGAAATTCTTTCAAAAGTACAAAATATGAGAAAAGAAAGCGGATTTGAAGTACTAGATAGAATTAACCTATATGTAGCTGGAAACGAAATGCTAGAGGCAGTAATTGAAAAATACAGTGAGCAAATACAAAAAGATACATTAGCAGATAATATTATATACAACCAAGAAGCAAAAGAATATACAGAAACTTCTATAAATGGAGAAAAACTAAATATAGCAGTGGAAAAAATTTAGTGAATTACAAAAAGAAAAAATATAAATAGAAAACGGAAGGAAATTGTATCCTTCCGTTTTGATATAAACTAATAATTATATACAATACATATGTCGAAATTTAGTGAAAACTTTTTCTTGCTTTTTATTAAACCTGGAAGTATAATATTAAAAAATGAAGGAATCTAACGTAATTCCTAAAACCTTACAAAATTAATATAAGAGAGTTTCCACTTTACTTTTATTAGTAAATACAGAAAAGCAAAAACTTATGAAATGAGATATAAAATAAAAAAATTATGTTACAATTCACAGCCAAATATATTTTTAGGTAGTAACAAAATCATAGTTTTATTCTGAATATAATTTTCAAACTATTGAAAATGAATTAGAAGTATGTTATCATCAAACTACATAAAAGAGAAATGGAGTAATAGTTATGAGTGAAGAACCAAAGAAAACTAATAAATATGTTACAAGGTATGAGCAAATATATCAAAAACTAGAAAAGGTAACTAAAGTGTATTTAAAATCAAAAAATGCACAACAGTTTGAACATTTTATTACAAGTGAAAGAGGAATGAATAAAACTGGATTGAATAATTTACTAATAGAAATTCCAGAAGAAAATATAATAGATATAATAAAAAAACAATATATTAATGAGCCTAATAACGAAGGGGAATTAGGAACAATAGAATCAGAAAATCAAGCATATGAAATAAGAAATATGGCATTGTTAATGCTTATGTCTAATAGACTATCTAAAGAGTACAAAAATAGATTAGAAAAAAATCAAGGGCTTGATGAAACTACAAAAGCTAAATACGAAAAAAATGAAAAAGACTTATTAGTCTGGAAGCATAATGCAACATCAAGCTTAATAGCGAGTATATATATATTAGAAAAAACAGGTGGAGAAGAATATAAAGATTTATTTTCATATGGAGAAAGTAAAGATGAAGACAATAAAAGTACATTTATTATTGATTTACCTTATATAGGTCAAATGAGTGTACACTTTGGACCAGAAAAGCTAAATATTATAGAAGAAGCTAGAAGTAAAGCTATGTCTATATTAGAAAGAAAAAGAGCATTAGGTCAAATAAATAAAAATGAATTAAAAAAATTAAGAGAAGAATTAAGTGTGAGTAAAATTTTACCAAAATATGAAGGAAAGCTATATGAATACACTTCAGCACTTCCAATAGAATATATGGGTCCTACCGCTAAAAATAAAGCACAAGAAATAGGATTAGACTCCAAACTTCCAAAAGAAATAACAAAAGAAGATATACAAAAAATGGCAGAAATTGGACTAAATGAAAGAGAAGCATATTACTTGGCAATAAAATTAGGATGTCCTAAAAAGCAATTAAAGGAAGTAATAAAAACATATAATAATATAGAAAAGTTAAATGAAAATGGAAATTCAAATAAAGTAACAACACCTAATAGAAGTACAACTCAAAGTGAAAAAAGTAGGACAAATGAAGGAAAAATATCAATTGAATCAAGAGTGGGTAGGAAGGCAATAATAATGTCAACTGCGACACAAAGAGCAACAGTAGCAAAGTTTCAGAATAGAAATTTGCAAAACTATAAAACAAGCGAAAATGGTAAAGTAATGGGAGGATAGTACATGGTAAATTGCTACACAAAAGAAGATTATGCAAAAGCATATACAGAACTTTTAGAAATACTTAAATATTTTTCTAAAGAAAGTTTAGAAAAATTGCCAAAAGAAAATATAGAAATGTATAATCTAGAAAAAGACAAAAGCTATAATTTTACATATAATAAAGAACTAGAACTTGATGAACAAAATATATCTAAGCTAACAATAATACTAATAGCAAACTTATATATACAATACTTAGCAAGTGATGAAGAGAGAAATGCAATAAAAGAAAGAGATAAAAAAGAATTAGAGTTTTTAGAAAATCAAAAAAGAGAAATGTATAACCCAGATAAGATATTTGAAAACAGAAAAGAAGTAAGAGTAAAAGATAATATTGAAAATATTGATAAAATAGAGCAAAATGAAAATGTAAGTCTGTCAGTTGTAAAAAAGCAGAACATATTTATAAAAATAATAGAAAAAATAAAATTGAAATTTAGAATAAAGTAAGAAAAAATATAAATTATAAAAGTAAATTTTGAATAAGAAAGGTGTAGAATATAAATGGACTATCTTAGGGAAATAAAAAAAGTAATTAAAGAATTTTGTGAAAGTGTTCCAGCAGAAGGATTTGAAACTAACTACTTAGAAAATGCAAAAGAATTATATGAACTTTATGGAGAAGCCTTAGTAAGGTTAGAAAATGAAGAAGAATCTAAATTAAAAGAAATTTATGAAAAAGTTAAAAGTTTATAGACTTTTAGCTTTTTTGATATTCTTAGGAAAGTCATCCACGATAGTGGTGAGTTTCCTAAGAAGATGGTTATGGAAGAATTAGATTTTCTTAGCGAAGAATGAGCTTAGAAAATTTTATTCTTGTTTTTGATTTTATATGATAGAAAATTAAGATATTTTAAGTTAACGTTATAATAGTGTACCATTCGCAGGAATATTTTTAAGAAATGCTTCCACTAAACATTTTTATGGATAAAGGTAGAAATATTTTACACATAGAATAAAATTAAAAAGTTTCAACGATATAAAAAATCTAGAATAATTATAAAAAGTTATTTTATTGAAAATATAGGGGAAATATGTTAAACTAAATATGAGGTAAGAGATATGAAAGAACAAGAATTTATTTTAAAAGATGTAAAATCATTTGAACTAAAAGATATATTTGATTGTGGTCAATGCTTTAGGTGGAACAAAGAAGAGAATGAAAGTTATACTGGCATATTTGGTCATAATGTAATAAATGTTTCTAAAGACGAAGAAAATGTAATATTTAAAGGAATTTGTGAGAAAGATATAGAAACTACATGTAAAGAATATTTTGATTTAAATAGAAACTATGAAGAAATAAAAGAAAAACTTTCAAAAATAGATGAACATATGAAAAAAAGTATTGAATATGGACAAGGAATACGATTACTAAATCAAGACTTATGGGAAACAATAATATCATTTATAATATCTGCAAACAACAATATTCCAAGGATAAAAGGAATAATTGAAAGAATATCAAAAAAGTATGGAGACGAAATTGTATATAATGGAAAAAGCTATTACACATTTCCAACAGTAGAGCAATTATCAAAAGCCACAGTAGAAGAACTAAAAAGTTTAGGATTAGGTTTTAGAGATATAAGAGTATATGAAACGACACATATAATATTAGATAAAAAAGTAAATTTAGAAGCTTTAAAAAAAGAAAAAGACTTCAACAAAGTAAGAGATACATTGCTTACTTTATCAGGGGTAGGCCCAAAAGTTGCAGACTGTATACTATTATTTTCCACTTTAAAAAGATGGGAAGCCTTCCCAATAGATGTATGGGTAAGACGAGTAATGAACGAACTATACATACAAAACGAAGATGAAACAAAAGTAAACAAAACACAAATAGAAAAAATAGCACGAGAAAAATTTGGAAGTTTAGCAGGAATAGCCCAACAATACTTATTCTATTGGAAAAGAGAAGCCTAACGTCCCCATTGCCCATTGCCCATTGGGGACGTTTCCAAATGGGGTATCTGTCACTTTTGGGAAGCTATTGCAAATATTAATTATGAATTTTTAGAGTATAGGAAACAATATCAAACTTTTTATTTCGCAACATAAAGCGAAAATAGATAATCTTATTTTTAAAAGAAAAATCGACTTTAAAATCTAATGTCTAGATAGATGAAGTCACAGTAAGTATTTGAATTAAATATAGAAGAAAGACATTTAATAAAAGCGAGTATATTAAGAGATACTACAAAGAGAGAGTAAATAAACTAAAAGTAAAGTATAAAATACAAAAGTTCCCAAAAGGGACAGATACCCCAAAAGGGACAGATACCCCATTAGGAAACGTCCCTAATGGGAACAATCAGAAGAAGGAGCTGAAAAATGAGCTTACGTTTAATATGTGGTAGAAGCGGAACTGGTAAAAGCGAATTTTGCCTAAATGAAACAATAGAGAAGATAAATAATAAAAATAAAATATATATAATAACCCCGGAACAATTTTCATATTCAGTAGAAAAAAAGCTACTAGATAAGCAAAAATTTGACGCTATTATTAATGCTGAAGTTTTAACATTTAAACGTATGGCATATAGGGTGGAAAACGAGGTTCGGTGGAGTAACAGATAAAAAACTATCTAAATCTGCTAAAGCTATGATTATTTACAGCATTTTACAAGATACCAAAGCAAACTTAAAATTTTTAGGCAAATCAGAGCAAAATGTTGAACTAATAGATACTGCATTAACAGAATTTAAAAAGCATAATGTTACTTTAGAGAATATACAAAATTTAATAGAAGTAGAAGAAGATAGATACTTAAAAGAAAAATTAAAAGACTTACAATACATATATCAAAAATTTGAAAAAAGTTTGCAAGATAAGTATATAGACGAAAATGATATATTAACAATACTTGCGAGTAACCTAGATAATACAGATATGTTTAATGATACTATAATATATATAGATGAATTTACAGGATACACAAAACAAGAATATAAAATAATAGAAAAGCTTTTAAAAGTAGCTAAACAAATATCTATAACAGTAACAACAAATAATTTAGACATGGGAACAAATGAGTATGCAGACATATTCTATTCAAATAAACAAACAGCTGACAAGCTTTTATACATAGCAAGAAGCAATAATATAGAATGTGAAAAAACAGTATTTTTAGAAGAAATGCATAGATTTAAAAGTGAAGAACTTAAACATATAGAACAAAACATATATAAAATACCATACACAGCTTATGAAAAAAATGTGGATAATATAAAGCTTTTTCTAGCTACAAATGCATATTCAGAAATAGAAAATGTAGCAAAAGAAATTATGAAATTAGTAAAAAATGAAAATTATAGATATAGAGACATTTCAGTAATAACAAAAAATTTAGATACTTATGCAAGTTTAGTAAAAGCTATATTTAAAGCATATGATATACCAGTATTTATAGACGAAAAAAAAGAACTTAGTCAAAATATCTTTATAAAATATGTAATGAGTATATTAGATGTATATGCTAAAAGCTGGTCTTATGACTCTATAATAAATTATATAAAAACAGGATTTTTAAACTTAGATAATGATGACATATATATGTTTGAAAACTACTCTAAAAAATGGGGAATAAAAGGTTCAAAATGGTACCAGGGTGAGTGGAACTTTGGTGACGAAACTAAGGATAATAAAGAACAACTAGAAAGAATAAAAAACATCAGGGACATAGTAGTAAATCCACTAGTTAAACTAAAAGAAAATATTTTGCAAAACAAAACAGCCAGCAATATAACAAAGGCAATATATAACTTTTTAATAGAAAACCAAGTAGATAAAACACTTATAGATAAAAAAGAAAAATTAGAAAAAGAAGGTTATATAGAACTTGCAAAAGAACAAGAATTAGCATGGAACATACTTATTACAGTGCTAGATGAATTAAATATGATATTCGGAGAAGAAAAAATAAGTTTTGAAAAATATATGAACTTAGTAAAAATAGGACTAAATTCAAGTGGACTAGGAAGAATACCACAAACTGCAGACCAAGTAATAGTAGGAGATATAGAAAGAAGTAGAACACATAAAGTAAAAGGAGTATTCATTTTAGGAATGAACGATGGAGCATTTCCAACAGTTCATAAAGATGAAGGTTTTTTAGGAGATGAAGATAGAAAAAAATTAAAAGAAAAAGGAATAGAACTTGCAAAAGGTACTTTAGAGGCACTTTATGAAGACAATTTTAGTATTTATAAAGCATTTTGCACAGCAGAAGAAAAACTATTTTTATCTTATGTATCAACAAACATTGATGGAAGTTCATTAAGACCATCAATTTTAGTAACAAAAATAAAAAAGATATTTCCTAACTTAAAAGAAGAAAGTGATATGATATATGAACAAGATGAAATAATTTCAGGAAATTCTTGTTTTGATGAATTAATAGTAAACTTGGCAAAATTTAGAGATGGTGAAAAAATAGATAAAATTTGGTTTAAAGTATATGAAGTTTTAACTAAAAGTGAAGTTTGGAAATATAAACTAGAAGGAGCAATAAAGGCACTAAATTACACAAATAAACCAGAAAAAATTTCAAAAGAAAATATAGATAAATTATATGGAAATACACTAAATACAACTGTATCGAGGTTAGAACAATATAAGGCATGTGGCTTTTCATACTATTTAAAATATGGATTAAAACTACATGACACAAACGAATTTAAAGTACAAATGGTAGATACAGGAAACTTTATGCACGATGTAATAGACACATTCTTTAAAACAATAAGAGAAAAAGAACTAAATGTTAAAGAAATAACAGAAGAGCAAATATATGAGCTAATAGATAAAATTGTAGAAGATAAATTAGCAATTGGTAAAAACTATATATTTACAAGTACAGACAAATATAGATTATTAACTAGAAGGCTAAAAAGAGTAATAAAAAAGTCTATGAAATATATAATAGAAAGCTTAAAAGAAAGCGACTTCCAAGTATTTGGAAGTGAGCTAGAATTCAAAAAAGGAAAAGATTACGAGCCAATAAAATTGCAATTAGAAGATGGTAAAAAAGTAGAAATTACAGGAAAAATAGATAGAATAGATCTAGCGAAAAATGAAAATGGAAAATATATAAGAATAATAGACTACAAATCTTCAGTAAAAAATATAGACTTAAATGAAGTAGTAGCAGGCCTTCAAATTCAGTTATTAACATACTTAGATGCAACCTGTAAAATAGAAGAAATGATGCCAGCAGGAGTACTATATTTTAGCTTAATAGACCCAGTAATAAAAGCAGATAAATATATGACAGATGAGCAAATAGAAGAAGAAATAAAGAAAAAATTCAAAATGAATGGCTTAATACTAGCAGATGTAAAAGTAGTAAAAATGATGGACAAAAAGCTAGAAAGTGGTAATTCAAATGTAGTTCCAGCATACATAGATAAAGAAGGAAACCTAAGTAAAAAGTCAAACGCAGTAACCAAAGAACAATTTGAAGACCTACAAAAATATACTGCAAAAATAATAAAAGAAATATCAGAAGAAATACTAAGCGGAAACATAAGCCTAAGCCCATACTACAACACAAAAACAAAAAAGACCCCATGCGAATATTGCGAATACAAGCCAATATGCCAGTTTAAGGCAGGGACTTATGGAAATAACTATAAGTATATTTCAAGAATGGAAAAAGAGGACATATTAAATAAAATAAGAAATACAGTCGAAAACTAAGAATGTTTGTCGAAACACTAGAAAAACAATTTAACATAACATATAATAAAGCCACCTTTTGCCGAAAAGGTAGAAAGGAGGTAATCGCTATGAACAGAATACAGAAGATAATTGCATTAATAATAGTGTACTTAATACTTAAAGAATTTGACAAATAAGGAAACTCCCCTAGTCTAGCCACTAGGGGAGTTCATTTCACTATGAACAACTTTTTTAAAGCAATTTACATTGCTAAATATAATATACATTATTTTCCAACATTTGTCAATCAAAAATAAAAAATATTATGAATAACTTATGATATGATCACCCTATAAAATTAATTTATGAAAAGTTCA
>CAOJVB010000019.1 GCA_948444845.1 uncultured Clostridiaceae bacterium
AATGTCATTTGTGTTAAGTCGTTTGTACCAAATGAGAAGAATTCAGCTTCTTTTGCTATTTCGTCTGCTGTTAGGGCAGCTCTTGGTATTTCTATCATTGTTCCTACTTTGTATTTTAGGTCTACTCCAGCGTTTGCGATAACTTCGTCTGCTGTTTTAACTACTACGTCTTTAACGTATTTTAATTCTTTTATTTCTCCAACTAATGGAATCATTATTTCTGGAGCTATGTTCATTCCTTCTTTGTTTACGTTTATTGCAGCTTCTATAACAGCTCTTGTTTGCATTGCTGCAATTTCAGGGTATGTTACTGCTAAACGGCATCCACGGTGTCCCATCATTGGGTTGAATTCTTTTAATCCTTCACAGATATTTTTTAGTTCTTCAAATGTTAATCCCATTTCTTTTGCTAAATCTGCTATTGCTTCATCTTCGTGTGGAACGAACTCGTGTAGTGGTGGATCTAAGAAACGTATTGTTACTGGGTAACCTTTCATTTCTCTGTATAGTCCTTCGAAATCTCCTCTTTGCATTGGAAGTATTTTTGCTAATGCTTTTTCTCGTTGCTCTGCTGTTCTTGAAACTATCATTTCACGAATTGCAGCTATTCTATCAGGAGCAAAGAACATATGCTCTGTACGGCATAGACCTATACCTTGTGCTCCGAATTCATATGCTTGGTGTGCATCTTTTGGAGTATCTGCGTTTGTTTTTACTTTTAATACTCTATATTGGTCAGCCCATCCCATTAATGTAGCGAAGTTTCCTGAAACTGATGCGTCAACTGTTTCAATTTTTTCTCCATATACATTTCCTG
The DNA here is from genome assembly GCA_948444845.1 of uncultured Clostridiaceae bacterium. GTDB lineage: Bacteria > Bacillota > Clostridia > TANB77 > CAG-508 > UMGS1663. The sequence goes on from CAOJVB010000019.1 coordinate 818, forward strand.
TTGAACCGTCAAGTGAAATCCATTCACCCTCTGTTACTTTTCTTCCATCTGGTAATGTGAAGTATTTTTCTTCTTCATTTACTATTATTTCACCACAACCTGCAACGCAGCATGTTCCCATACCACGTGCAACAACGGCTGCGTGTGATGTCATACCACCACGTACTGTAAGTACACCATGACATACGTTCATTCCATCTATATCTTCTGGAGATGTTTCTAGTCTTACTAATACTAGGTCTTTTTCTCCTGCCTCATGTAGTTCTACTGCTCTATCTGCTGTGAATACTACTTTACCTGTTGCAGCTCCTGGTGATGCTGCTAAACCTTTTGCTACTACTTTTGCTGCTTTTAATGCGTTGCTATCGAAGTTTGGATGTAATAGTTGGTCTAATTGAGCTGGTTCTACTCTTAATACTGCTTCTTTTTCTGTTATCATTCCTTCATTTACTAAGTCAACAGCTATTTGAAGTGCAGCATTTGCAGTTCTTTTACCATTTCTTGTTTGTAAGAAGAATAATTTTCCTCTTTCTATTGTGAATTCCATATCTTGCATGTCTTTGTAATGTTTTTCTAGTTTTTCTGCATACATTACGAAGTCTTCATATGCTTTTGGATTTACTTCTTTTAATTGATCAATATGTTGTGGAGTTCTTACACCTGCAACAACGTCTTCACCTTGTGCATTCATTAAGTATTCACCAAATATTTTGTTTTCTCCTGTAGCTGGGTTACGTGTGAAGGCAACACCTGTTCCACAGTCTTCTCCCATGTTTCCGAATACCATTTCTTGAATGTTAACAGCTGTTCCCCAGCTTCCTGGTATATCGTTTAATCTTCTATATGTTATAGCTCTTGCATTATTCCAAGAACGGAATACGGCTTTTACACCTTCTATTAATTGTGTTTTTGGGTCTGATGGGAATTCTTCTCCCTTAGCATTTTTGTATACTTCTTTGAATCTTACAACTAATTCTTTTAGGTCCTCTGCTGTAAGTTCTGTGTCTAATTTAACACCTTTTGCTTCTTTTACTTCATCTATTATTTTTTCAAAGAAAGGCTTTGGTATTTCCATAACAACATCACTAAACATTTGAATGAATCTTCTGTAGCTATCATAAGCAAATCTTTCATTTTTTTCTGCTATTGCTTTAACTACTTCTTCATTTAAACCTAAGTTTAGAACTGTATCCATCATTCCTGGCATAGATGCTCTAGCTCCTGAACGAACTGATACTAGTAATGGATTTTCTAAATCTCCAAATTTCTTTCCTGTAATTTCTTCTAATTTTGCTAAGCTTGCAAAGATTTCTTCTTCTATTTCTGGTGCTATTTTTTCACCATCTTCATAATATCTTGTGCACGCTTCTGTTGTAACTGTGAAACCTTGTGGAATTGGTAGACCTAAGTTAGTCATTTCAGCAAGGTTTGCTCCTTTTCCTCCTAAAAGTTCACGCATGTTTGCATTTCCTTCACTAAAAAGGTATACATACTTTTGACTCATATAAAAACCTCCTTGTTTTTTTATGTCTTAACTATATAATTTTGTTAAAACTTTAACATGTTTTAGCTCGTCCTAGAATATTTTTCCAGAACGTACTTATTATACCCATAAAATAGGGAAATGTAAAGATTTTTTTGTATTTTTTTTATTTTTGTTTTTGTCTTTACATAATTTTATTTGTATGTTATAATGTAAACATCAAAACCTAAGGAGGTACATGTATATGGCAAAGAAGGATGAAAATGGACGGATTGTAATCCCAAAGGATATTGTAGAAAATTGTGTATTCCTTTCAGATGATGGCAACTTTGAAAAAAAGAACCTTGTGTTCTTTATCAACAATCAGGGTGAAATAGGCGTAAGTATTATTTTGAAATTACTTCCCCTTCCTAATGATTTCAAGTTTTTGGGTAATTGTGACTATGACAGTAAAAGCCATACAATCACCATTCCTGAAAATGTGGATGTAGCTTTAGGAAATGGTGAAGATTATTACTTTACTACAACACTTGAAGGAAGATCATATATTTATATCTACAAACGCCAAACTGATATGCAAAAATTATCTGCTATTCTTTCTAATGTAGCAAAGACCTTAGAAGGATTTAAAGCTTATCTTGATGAAGATGTAGATGATTAATTTCAGTCTTTTATTGCAAAATGGATGCTAAACTTTAGCATCCATTTTTTTGCACTGCATATATAAAAAATTTATTTCTATAAAATTTATAAATATTTTATTTCCTTAGTTTTAATAAAACTTCTATTTTTCTCTTTTCTAAAATTCTAATTTCTCTTCTAACCATGCTGGTATTTCGTCTATTTTTAAGCGTATTTGTTCCATTGTATCCCTGTCTCTTATTGTTACTGTATCATCTTCTAAAGTGTCGAAGTCTACTGTTACGCAGTAAGGTGTTCCTATTTCGTCTTCTCTTCTATAACGTTTTCCTATTGAGCCTGCTTCGTCGTAGTCACACATGAATTTCTTTGATAATTTTGTATATACTTCGTCTGCTTTTTCGCTTAATTTTTTAGATAGTGGTAGTACTGCTACTTTATATGGTGCTAGTGCTGGGTGTAAGTGTAATACTGTTCTTGTGTCTCCTTCTACTATTTCTTGTTCTTCATAAGCTTGACAAAGAACTGCTAACACTGTTCTATCTAAACCATATGTTGACTCTATAATATATGGTATATATCTTTCATTTGTTTCTGGATCTAAATATTCCATATTTTTTCCTGAATATTCTTGATGTTTTGATAAGTCATAATTTGTTCTGTTATGAGTTCCATTAATCTCTCCCCATCCAAATGGGAATAAAAATTCAATATCACATGCTTCTTTTGCATAGAATGCTAATTTTTCGTGGTCATGAAATCTCAAATTCTCTTCTAACAATCCTAAATCCATAAAATATTTTTTTCCATATTCTTTAAAATATTTATAAATGTCAGAATCTGTTCCCTCTTTACAGAATGTTTGGAATTCCATTTGTTCAAATTCAATTGTTCTAAATGTAAAATTCCCAGGTGTAATTTCGTTTCTAAAAGCTTTTCCTATTTGACCTATACTAAATGGTAATTTTGCTCTTGCAGTTCTTTGCACATTTAAGTAATTTACATATTCTCCTTGTGCATTTTCTGGTCTTAAATATATAATACTTTTATTATCAGTAGTTACTCCTCTATATGTCTGAAACATCAAATTGAATTGTCTTATATCTGTATAATTTGATTTTCCACAATTAGGGCAAGGTACTCTATGTTCTTTTATATATTGCATCATTTCTTCTTGTGTCATTCCATCTGCATCTGCATTTGGATCAAAATCATTTATTAGGTTATCTACTCTATGCCTCGTTTTACATTCTTTGCAATCTACTAAAGGATCAGAGAAACCTGATACATGCCCAGAAGCTTCCCATACTCTAGGATGCATTAATATATCTGCATCAATTTCATAGCTATTCTTTCTTTCTTGAATAAATCTTTTTCTCCAAGTATCTTTAATATTATTTTTTAGCCTAGCTCCCAATGGTCCATAATCCCATGTATTTGCTAAACCTCCATAAATTTCAGAACCTGGATATATAAATCCTCTTCCTTTGCATAAATTCACAATCTTTTCCATACTTTCTACCATTTTCTATTCCTCCTTATTATTTTAGATGTCGGAGGTCAGAGATCAGAATATTGTTTTAAAAAATATATAATACTTTAATTTTCACTATATATTTATTTCTTTACTTATCTTTTTTTGTATTTTATATATCTATTTTTTTCTAATTTCTGGCTTCTGGCTTCCGTCCTGCTAAACAAAAAAACTTTCATTCCTAGCCTTATTTTCAGCTAGGGACGAAAGTTTTATTTTTCCGCGGTTCCACCCTAATTGGTAATTTTTTATGAAATTACCCTCTTTTATTTTTATATGCTCCAAAGTTCCCCACAAGTATTTTATTGTTGGCTTTCACCTTACCCAACTCTCTTGTTAATAAAATAGTTTTGCTTTTTCTTTTTCATCACATTTATATTTATCTTATATTATTTTATTCCCTTTTTATGATAAAGTCAATAGTCGATATTAAAATTAATAAAAGTTCCCAAAAGGGACTTTATACCCCATTAGGAAACGTCCCTAATGGGAACTAGCCTCTTGGTACATATAGTAAACCTGCTAGTTTTGATATTGGCATTGATTGTAGCCATACTGTTCCAGGTCCTTCTACTGTTGTTAAAAATAATCCTTCTCCTCCAAACATTATATTTTTTAACCCTGGCACTGTTGCAATATCTAATTTTACTCCTGATTCCATTACTGCTACATAACCATTATCTACTTTTAGTTTTTCTCCTGCTTGTAGTTCTTTTTTTACTACTTCCCCATCTATTTCTAAATATACTTTTCCTGGTCCTGTTATTTTTTGCATTATAAAGCCTTCTCCTCCGAAAAAACCTGCTCCTAGTTTTTTTCTAAAGTGCATTGCTATATCTACTGTGCTTTCTGCACATAAAAATGCTTTTTTCTGTGCTATTATTGTTTCTCCTTGCTTTAAGTCAAATTCTAATATTTTTCCTGGAAAAGATGATGAAAATGCTATTTCTACATCATCTTTTTCTGCTGTGTATATGTTCATGAATAATGATTCTCCTGCTAGTGCTCTTCCTAATCCTTTCATTATTCCTCCATTTGTTGATGTAGTCATTTTTATTCCTTCATCCATCCAACTCATTCCACCACTTTCTGTTACTACCGCTTCTCCTTTTGATAGTTTACATGTTACTACTGGTAATGAGTCCCCTAATATTTTTGCTTGCATTATCTTTTCCTCCCTTTTTACTTTATTACATTAATATTACTATATTACAATTATCTTTTCAATATTTTTTGTCACTTTTTATCACTTTTTGTTTTCTTTATTTCATTAGTATTTCATATAATACATTTTTTGTTTTTATATTTCATATTTGTTACAAATTCATTACTTATTTTTTTATTATTTTTGTTTTTTGTAATGTTTAGTTTACTTTTGTCGACAAAATAATCTCTGTGGATATTGTGGATAACTCTGTTGATAATGTGTTTTCAATGTATTCAGAGTGTAAGTTGTTCACAATTGTTTTTTGTGTTATTGTTTATGTAGACTGTTTGATTAATTATAGTCTTATGCTTTTTTACTATATTCTTTTACTTTATTTTTTGTTCTATTGTTTATTTTATAAAATTTGTAACTTTTGTTTTTACAATGTTTATACTGCTCAAGTTTTAACCCCCATCATTATAATTTTGGTGGAGGCTATGATTATTTATATAGTTTTTGATAAATCTTATAGTCTCTTACTATTTTTCTTACATAACTGTTTGTTTCTTTAAATGGTATATTTTCTATGTCTGACCCATCTTCTTTTATTGTTCCTTGTTTTATCCAGTTGTCTACATTTCCTATTCCAGCATTATATGCTGCTAGCGCTAATAGTGTATTGCTATTGTATTTTTTTAATAACTTTGCATAGTATTTTGTTCCTATTTTTATATTTATTTCTGGATTATATAATCTTTCTGTTACTGATATCTCTTCTTTTATTTCTTCTGCTTCTTCTAATGCTGTACTTTCCATTAGTTGCATTAGTCCTATTGCTCCACTTTTTGATTTTATATTTCTTTTGAAGTTACTTTCAGCTTTTATTATTGCAAATGTTAACATTGGATCTATATTGTTTTCTTCGGAATATTTATATACATATTCTGAATAACTTGTTTTATATATTTTCTTTAGTATGTAATTGTGTATCTTTAGTACTCCAAATAATAGTATCATTATAATAATTATTATTGATAGTATTATTAGGATTTTTTTCGGTTTTGCTTTCAAGTTTTCTCTCCTTTTTTAGCTATGTTTTATTAGTTTTAACTTCTTTATGCATATTTCATTTTACATAGATTGACTTTTTTCTTTATTGACATATTATTATTTTGGTTTCTTTACTTATGTTTTCTATTATTTCTTTCATTGCTTTTGAATTAATTGATATACATCCTGCTGTTGGTGTGTTGTTTGTGCAGTGTAGAAATATTGCACTCCCTTTATTTGGTATGTTGTTTGGGTTTGTTTTTATTTCTATTAAGTATTCGTATTGTGTTTTGTATTCTATTAAGTGTTCGGCTGTTTTCCAGTCTTTTTCTACTTCTTCTATGTTTACTAACTGGTTATAATATATGGAGTTTGCATCATCTACCCAGTACATGCTATCTGTAATTCTTGTGTATTGTATATTATTTTTGTTTTTTCCGTTTTTGTGAGTGTTTAGTATTATTCCTAATTCGAATTCTCCTACGGGTGTTTTTTGGTCGCCTTCTTCTTTTTTGTTTGTTAAACCGTTTTTCCCTATATAGGCTTCTTCTTCTATTTTGCATTTTTGGTATTTTAGTATTCCTTTGTTTTTTTCTTTTGGATAGAAATATATGTTTTCGTTTATTTTTTTCACTCCTTTTTTTTAATGTTTTGGCTTTGAAATTTATTTTTCTTCTTTTCATTATGAAATAATACTAACATAATTCTATTATAATTTCAACTAAATATGTTTGTTCTATTTTAATTATTCTCTATTTTTGTGATTATAAAAATATTTTTTATAATTTATTATACTTTTTTATTATTTTATATATTAATAGTTTTATAAATAATTTATTAATTAGAAAATGAGGTTCTAAATTGAACCTCATCTTCTAATTTTAAACTTTATAAGTTACTTTTACTATAATCGCCTAATTATATTAGAACAGGAATTAAAAATTTATGGTGTTATAATAGCATAATTAGAGATTTTTTAAGGTGTTTTATTAAATTTCTTCGTATAATTATTACTAGCTAATAGTCAAGGTGGCTTTTTATTTTCTACTTCTTTTTGAGCTCTACCCTTATTAATTGTTTTGCTTGGCTTCCGATTAGGAACCGTCCCCAATCTACCCCTTATTTGCATTCGTACCAGTTGGTTGCTTCGGATACTTCTACTTCTAGTGGGACTGTTAGCTGCATCGCTTTTTCCATACATTCTTTCAATAGTGCTTTTGCTTGTTCTTTGTCTTTTTCACTTACCTCTAATATTAATTCGTCATGCACTTGTAATATTATTTTTGCGTCTAGTTTTGTTTCTTCTAAGGCTTTGCTTAGGTTTACCATTGCTAGTTTCATTATGTCGGCGGCTGTTCCTTGTATTGGTGTGTTCATTGCTGCTCTTGCTCCGAACTGGCGTACCATATAGTTGTTTGAGCTTAGCTCTGGTATATTTCTTCTTCTTCCATATAGTGTTTCTACGTAGCCTTTTTCTTTTGCTTGTTCTACTACTTCTTTCATGAATTTGTCTATTCCACTGTATTTTTCTAAGTATTGTTCTATATATTTTTTGGCTTCTTTTCTTGGTATTCCTAGTTGTTCTGCTAAACCAAAATCGCTTATTCCATATACTATTCCGAAGTTTACTGCTTTTGCACTACTTCTTTGCTCTTTGGTTACTTCTTCTATCGGTATTCCTAGTACTTTTGAAGCTGCTTGTTTGTGGATGTCTTCTCCATTTTTGAATGCTTCTAGCATGTGTTCGTCTTGTGATATATGTGCTAGTACTCTTAATTCTATTTGTGAGTAGTCTGCATCTATGAATACATAGCCTTCTTTTGGTTTGAATACTTTTCTTAAACGTTTTCCTAATTCTATTCTTGTTGGTATGTTTTGAAGGTTTGGCTCGGTTGAGCTTATTCTTCCTGTTGCTGTTACTGTTTGGTGGAAGTATGAGTGTATTCTGTTTGTTTTTTCGTTTATATATGGTAACATTCCTTCTACATATGTTGAATTTAGCTTCATTAAGCTTCTATATTCTAGTATTTTTTCTACTATTGGATGTTCTTTTCTTATTTTTTCTAATGCGTCTACATCTGTTGAATATCCTTTTTTGGTCTTTTTTGAGGTTGTTAGGTTTAGTTTTTCAAATAGTATGTTTCCTAATTGCTGTGTTGAATTTATATTAAATTCTTCACCTGCTAGTTCATATATTTGTTTTGTTAGTTCTTCTATTCCTGCTTTTAGTTCTTCCCCAAATGCTATAAGTTCTTCTTTATCTATATACATTCCTTCATATTGTATTTGTGCAAGTACTTTTGCAAGTGGCATTTCTATTTCATTAAATAGTTTTATAGAGTTTTGCTCTTCTAATTTTTTTGTTAGAATGTCTCTTAGTTCTTTTATTACATATGCTATAAAACATATTTCATGTTTTCTTCCATCTTCTTTTTCTTCATTATTTGATTCAAATAGATTTATTTGTTTATTTTCTTCTTTTCCCTCACCATTACTTGCCATATATTCATTTATATCTAAATCTAAATAGTCATTTGCTAAACTTTCTATCATGTATTTGTTAGCTGTTGGGTTTAATAAATATGCTGCTATTTCTACGTCAAAATTTAGGTTTTGCATATCTATTCCTTGTTCTTTTAGTATAACATAGTCTTCTTTTAGTTTATAACTTACCTTTTTTATCTCGCTATTTTCAAATATTTCTTTTAATTCTTGTATGTTTATATTATTAATATAATACACTTTATTTTCTATTATTATGCTTGCCCAAGTTATTTCTTTCTTTATTATGCTTTCTTTGTTGTTTGTAGTTTGTTTATCTAAGTAATATATTATTTCTCTATTTTCCTTTATTTTATTTATTAATTCTTCTATTTCTTTACTTTGACTTTCTAACTCTACTATTTCAAATAATTCTTTTGATTCTTTATTATTATCTGTACTAGCACTACTATTTAGTTCAAACCTTTCTATATATCTATTAAACTTTAGTTCTTTGAATTTATTTAATATAGCTTCTTTATTCCATTCTTTTTTTGATAAACTATCTAGGCTTTCTTCTATTGGTACATTAATGTTTATTGTTCCTAATTCTTTTGATAAAATCGCTAAGTCTTTATTCTCTATTATTTTTTCTCTTGTTTTCCCTTTTATGCTTGGTGCCCTTTCTTCTTCTATTTCTTTATATAGATTTTCTATGCTTCCATATTCTTTCACTATATTTAATGCTGTTTTTTCACCTACTCCTGGTACTCCTGGAATATTGTCTGATGTATCTCCTTGAAGTCCTTTTACTTCTATTAGCTTTTCTGGCTCTAATCCATATACTTCTAGTACTTTATTTCTATCAAAATCTTCTACTTCTGTTTTTCCTGCTTTTGTTCGTGGTATTCTTACTGTTATGTGGTCTGATGTTAGTTGGAATGTGTCTCTATCTCCTGATAGAATTGTTACTTCCATTCCTTCTTTTTCTCCTCTTTTTGATAGTGTTCCTAATACATCATCTGCTTCATATCCTTCTTTTTCTATTATTGTTATATTCATGTCTTTTAATATTTCTTTTATCATAGGCATTTGCTCTGCTAATTCATTTGGCATTCCATGGCGGTTTGCTTTATATCCTTCATACATTTTATGCCTTGCTGTTGGAGCTTTTAAATCAAATGCTACTGCTATATAGTCTGGGTTTAGGTCTTCTTCTATTTTAAATAAAATTGCCAAAAAGCCATATACTGCATTTGTATATGTTCCGATCTGCTGTCATTAACATTTTAGAGCCCATTATTCCATAAAAAGCTCTGTTCATTATACTGTTTCCATCTACTAATAATAATCTACTCAAAATCAATTTCTCCTATTCTTATTTTTATTTCTATTGTATCTAAATAAGTATGATATATTCTTTAATGACTATATCATACTTATTAAAATATTTCTACTAATAATTAATAATATTTGCTAAAATCAATTTTTATAATAATAACACTCAATTATTGAACTTTTAAGCTTTTATATATTAAAAATTGCTTACAGATTAATATTTACAAAAACCAAAAGAGCAGAACTATATGTGTTTTGCTCTTTTAGACTTTATAATATCTAATTTAATACAGACATCTGAATTCAAACTACGACATCTTCTCTTTTATTCTAACCAACGTATTCAAGGCATCAATAGGTGTTAAACTATTTACATCAATTTTATCAATTTCACTTGCTATTTCTGCTAGTTTAAAGTTAAACATATCTAGTTGACCAGCTGTTTGTTTTTTATCTTCTTTTTGTATTGCTTTTTCATTTATTATACTTTTTCTCTCTAAGCTTTTTAATATTTCAGTTGCTCTTTTACTTACGTTTTGAGGCACTCCTGCTAAACGTGCTACGTGTACTCCATAACTTTCGTCGGTTCCACCTGGCAGAATTTTTCTTAGGAAAATTACGTCTTCTCCTTTTTCCTTTACTGCTACTTGGAAGTTTTTTATTCCTTCTAGTTTATCTTCTAACTGTATTAGTTCATGGTAATGTGTTGCAAATAATGTTTTTGCTCCACATTTTTCTTTGTCTGATATGTATTCTGCTACTGCCCATGCTATTGAAAGTCCATCATATGTTGATGTTCCTCTTCCTATTTCATCTAGTATTACTAAGCTTTTCGAAGTTGCTTCTTTTAGTATTGTAGCTACTTCCATCATTTCTACCATAAACGTACTTTGCCCCATACTTAGGTCATCTGAGGCTCCTACTCTTGTAAATATTTTATCTACAACACCTATATGTGCGCCTGCTGCTGGAACAAATGAACCTATTTGTGCCATTAGTGTTATTAATGCTACTTGCCTCATGTAGGTAGATTTTCCTGCCATGTTTGGCCCTGTTATCATTGCTAGTCTTGTTTCTTCTTTATCCAAGTATGTGTCATTTTGAACAAAGCTTCCTGATGGTAGCATTTTTTCTATTACAGGGTGACGTCCATCTTTTATATCTATTACTCCGCTGTTATCTACTACTGGTTCTACATAGTTCAAGTCTTCTGCTACTGTTGCAAATGAACATAGTACATCAAGTATTGCTATTACTTCTGCTGAGGTTTGTATTCTTTTTATTTTGCTTTCTATATCATCTCTTATTTCTACAAAAGCGTTGTATTCTAAGTTTATAACTTTTTCTTCTGCACCTAATATTTGATTTTCTAAGTTTTTAAGTTCTTCTGTTATATATCTTTCTGCATTTGCTAAAGTTTGTTTTCTTATATATCTTTCAGGTACTTGGTCAAAATTAGATTTTGTAACTTCTATATAGTAACCAAATACTCTATTAAAGCCTACTTTTAAGCCTTTTATTCCTGTTTTTTCTCTTTCATCTGCCTCTAGTTTAATAATCCATGTTTTTCCTTCTGTTGTTGCTTTTTTTAGTTGGTCTATTTCTTCATTATATCCTAGTTTTATTAGTCCTCCTTCTTTTACACTAAGTGGTGGTTCATCTACTATTGCTTCTTCTATTAGGTCGTGAATATCTGTTAATTCATCTAATTTTAAATATAGTTCTTGTAAAAGTTGTGACTTTGTAACCGCTAATATTTTCTTTACTTCTGGCAATTGTTTTGCTGAATTTTTAAGTGAAATTAAATCTCTACCAGTTGCACTTCCATATGATATTCTTCCTGCTAGTCTTTCTATATCATATACTTTTTTAAGTAGTTCTGTTATATCTCCTCTTAATATGATGTTATCTTTTAATTCTTTAACTGCACTTAACCTATTGTTTATTTCAGTTACATCTATCAATGGGTCATTTATCCATCTTCTTAAATGCCTTCCTCCCATTGATGTTGAAGTTTTATCTAATACCCATAAAAGAGTTCCTTTTTTAGATTTATCTCTCATTTTTTCTGTTAGTTCTAGGTTTCTTCTTGCATTTATATCTAAGCTCATATATTTAGTAGTGTTATACATTATTATTTTGTTTATATGTTCTAAGCTATTTTTTTGTGTATCAATAAGGTAAAACATAAGTCCATTTATTGAGGCCACAGCAATTTTTTTATCTTCTAAATTTTCTATATCTTCTCCTGCTTCATTTTTTACCATATATGCATCAGTTAATTTTTCTATATCATCCCCAAAAGCATCTTCTTTTATTTTTGAAATAAATACTTCAAAACGTTCTTTTATTTTATTTATTTCTTCTAAAGAATCATACATAAATGAATTTACTACTATTTCTGCTGGGTTATATCTTGATATTTCATCTAATAATTTTGGAAAATTATTGCTATCTGTAATTTCAGTTGTTCTAAAATCTCCAGTTGATACATCACATACACTTATTCCAAAAAATGTTCCTGCTTTATATATACTCATAATGTAATTGTTTTTCTTTTCATCTAATAAATTACTTTCCATAACAGTACCAGGTGTAACTACACGAATTACGCCTCTTTTTACTATACCTTTAGCTTGTTTTGGATCTTCTAATTGTTCACATATAGCAACTTTATATCCTTTTTCTATAAGTCTTGAAATATATGTATCTGCAGCATGAAAAGGAACTCCACACATAGGTGCACGTTCTTCTTGTCCACAAAGCTTACCTGTTAAAGTTAGCTCTAGTTCTTTTGACACACGTATTGCATCATCAAAGAACATTTCATAAAAATCGCCTAAACGATAAAATAAGATACAATCATTATATTCCTCTTTAGTTTTTAAATATTCCTGCATCATAGGTGAAAATTCCGCTTTTTCTGCCATGTTTTAATTCTCCTTCCGCACGCTCCATTTTCTATTTTTGATTATCAATTGTTCGCTCTTCGAATAAATTTTCCATAAAAATGTTTTACATTTCTCTTTCGTCTTCAAAGTAGTCTTCCATAGTCCTCCCAAATACATTATTTATTCCTTTTTCTAATCTTACAAATAATGGATTTTGTTTGTCTTCGTTTGTAATTAAACTTTTATACATATTTCTGTAATACCATTCTTGTTTTTCTTGACATCTTTTAAATGCCGAAAAATCTTTAACTCCTTTTTCTTTAAACACTCTATCTAAATCTTCAATATTAGCTATTTTGTCTGCAACTACTACTAGTTTTTCTCTTAATGTTTTTTCTTTCATTTTGTTTATTTTATTTTGTTTTCTTTCTTCCCAAGATTTACTTTTATCTAGTTCTGATGCTATATCTACTAAGTGTGCTATATCTTCTCCAAAGTTTCTTTTTATATCTTCTAATGTAAACTTTGTATCTTCTGGAACATCATGTAATGCTCCTCCTGCAGTAACATTTTTATCTGCTCCATATTCTCTTAATATTTGTACAACCGCTAATGGATGTACTATTGCTGGTTCTTCTGGCTTTGCCTTTCTTACTTGTCCACTATGTGCTATCATTGCAAACATTAAAGCTTTTTCTATTACATTTTTAGTCACTTTTTATTACTCCTTTTTATTAGAAGTTGGAATAGTATTAATCATTTTCATATGTGTTACTTCTATCTTACTATTTATCTTTCTTCTTCGTTTTCTTGCACACTTCTTATTCTTTCTTCTAATTTTTCTTTTATTTCATCTAATTTTCTAATTTTTTTCTATTCCTTTTTCCATTTTTACATCCTTTTTATTCTGTAGTTTTTAGCTATATCTTTTGAGTGAATGTCCCCTGCGTGCCAAATTAGCACGATAAAAGGCGTCCCTAGTGTGTTAATTCTCCTTTTAGATACCACATGTGTTCTGATATTATTTTTAAGTTTACCATGTTTCCTATTAGTTCTTTGCTTCCTTCAAATACTACTACTTTGTTTGTATCCGTTCTTGCTGTTAACATTTCTTCATTTGTTTTGCTTGTTCCTTCTACTAATACTCTTTGAATTGTTCCTATGTATTTATCGTTGTTTTCTTTTATTTGGCTTTCTACTAGTGCCTTTAGCCTATCAAAGCGTTTATGTTTTATTTCTTCTGGTATTTGGTTTTCCATTCTATCGCCTGGTGTTCCTACTCTTCTTGAGTATATGAACATAAATACTTGCTCGAAGTGTACTTTTTTAACAACATCTAGCGTATCTTCAAAGTCTTCTTCTGTTTCTCCTGGGAAACCTACTATTATGTCGGTTGAAAATACTATGTTTGGTATCATCTTTTTCATTTTTTCTACTAGGTTTAAGTATTGTTCTTTTGTGTATTTTCTATTCATTACTTTTAATACATTTGTACTTCCTGATTGAAGTGGTAAGTGTACTATTTTGCTTACTTTTTCACAATCTCTTATTGCTTCTATTACATCATCTGTGAAATCCTTTGGATGTGGTGATACAAAGCGTACTTTTTCTATTCCTTCTATTTTATTTACTGCTCTTAATAATGTAGCAAATGAGTTTACTCCTTCATATTCTTCAAATTCTATTTTCTTCTCACGTTCTACTCTTAAATATGAATTAACGTTTTGCCCTAGTAAGGTTATCTCTTTATATCCTTCTTTTGCTAAAGAACATACTTCTTCTATAATATCTTTTGGGTTTCTACTCCTTTCTCTTCCACGTACATATGGAACTATACAGTAGCTACAAAAGTTGTTACATCCATTCATTATTGTTACTGATGCTTTTATATTATCATTTCTTGATATTGGTAATCCTTCTATTATTTCGCCATCTATATCTATTATATCTCTTATTTTTTTGTTTTCTTCTAAGGCTTTATATAAATCTTGTGGTAACTTATGAAGTGTGTGTGTTCCAAATATTATATCTACATATGGGTAACTTTGTTTTAATTTATTTACTATGTGCTCTTCTTGCATCATACAGCCACCTATTGCTATTATTGTTCCTTTATTTTCTTTTTGTTTTTTTACTTCTCCTACTTTTCCAAAAAGTTTTTCTTCTGCGTTTTCACGTACACAACAAGTGTTAAATAAAACTAGGTCTGCCTCTTCCATATTTAAAGTCTTTTTATAGTTCATTTTTTCTAACATTCCACTTAGTTTTTCGGAGTCATTTTCGTTTAGTTGACATCCCATTGTTAATATATAATATTTTAATGTTTTTCCTTTATTTATTTCATTTACTTTTTCTATATATTTTAGTTCTTCATCTATATTTATTTTTTTCAAAACTTATTTCTCCTTTTTATCATTTGCTTTATTTTATTACATTTTACAAGTTTTTTCAAGAAAAATATCCTATATTTTATAATATTTCTTGTTTTATTTGTATTATTGCAATTTCTTATCTATTTTTTATTTTTCGTTTTATAACATTCATAAATTTATAACTTAATATTTCGACAAAACTTCTTATATTTTGCTATTGTAAACTTTAAGTTTTTATGTTAATATTGTTTTGTTTAGTATTTTATTCTTATTAAACTTTTAGGATATTCTTTCCTAAAATATTTTCCAATTTTTTTAAATTTCAAATATGAAGGAGATGATTTTATAGAACTACTACAATTAAAAAATGATTATACTTTTAAGCGTGTTTTTGGCTTTGTCGGAAATGAAGAAATTACAAAGAGTCTATTAAATTCTATACTTAAAGAAC
This sequence comes from uncultured Clostridiaceae bacterium, assembly GCA_948444845.1. GTDB lineage: Bacteria > Bacillota > Clostridia > TANB77 > CAG-508 > UMGS1663. The sequence continues at coordinate 16,204 of CAOJVB010000019.1, forward strand.
CTGTTTCTGATGTAGTACTTGATTGTAACAAAATTATTGAATCTGACTTATTAGACGATAAACTTGGAGTTCTTGATATAAGAGCTAAAATTAATAATTCTATTGACTGTGATATTGAAATGCAAGTTGCTAACCAAAATAATATTGAAAAAAGGATATTATTTTATTTAAGTAAAATGTATGGTCAAAATATAAAAAAAGGGCACGATTACTTTGAGGCTAATAAATGCATTGCTATTTTATTTACTGACTTTGATATAAAAAGTCTTAGTAATATAAAAAAATACATAACTAAATGGAACTTTCGTGAAGAAGAATATACAGATTCAATCTTGACAGATGCACTTGAAATTTATATAATAGAAATGCCTAAGGTAAAAAAGTACTCTAGGAGTGAAAAACTAGATACTTGGGTTAATTTTATTATAAAGTCAGGTGATATTGATATGAGTAATGCAGATGAGCCATTAAAAAAGGCTAAAGAAGTTTTAGAAGAAATAAGTCAAAATGAACATGAAAGATATTTAGCAGATTTACGTGAAAAATACGTATTAGATCAAAATAATTTAGTTAGAACAGGTTATGACCGTGGATTTGAACAAGGTGTAAAAGATGGTATTGAGCAAGGTATTGAGCAAGGTATCGAACAAGGTATTGAACAAGGTATAAAAAAAGGGATGGAACAAGGATCTAAACAGCGTGAAACTGAAATAGCTAAAGAAATGAAAAAACAAAATTATTCAATAGAAGAAATTCAAAAGCTAACAAAGTTAACTAAAGAAGAAATTGAAAATTTATAATTCAATAATTATTTTAAAATACTAAACATATAATAGTAATCCATTATTTTATTGGGTTGCTATTTTTTATTTCAAGGAAAGATTTTTGACGCGTCCAAAATCTTTCCAAATCTTTCCCACAAAAAAAGAATGGTTCCCCACTCTATTTTATGCTTCTTATTGAATTCCGTATTTTTTCTTAAATTTATCTGCTCTACCACCTGTTGTTTCTTTTCTTAAATTACCTGTCCAGTATGGATGACATTTTGAGCAAACGTCAACTTTCATATCAGCTTTTACTGAATTTGTTTTCATTACGTTTCCACATGCACATGTAATTGTACTTTCTGTATATGTTGGATGTATTCCTTCTCTCATTTTGTATTCACCTCTTCCTCTCTTTTTTAAACTATCTTTATTATATTATCACACAAATACTTTTTTTTCAAGTATTTATATGTTTTTTATTTATTTTTCTTGTTCTTGTACATATTTAGCTGAAGCTTCTAGTTCATCTTCTATTGATGGATGAAATACAAACTTATTAACCATATTGAACAAGCATGCAAGTACTACTATAATTAATAATACCTTTTTCCAAACTTTAGCTATCATTTTTTTCTCCCCTAAAAATTATATTACATATTAATTATACTATATTTTTCTATTTTGTCAATGCCTACACGCTTAATCTTTTTGTCTTATGTTTCCTTCTTTATTTTCACGTTCTCTATTTTGCCCTATATTTGTAACTCTATTTTCATTTTCTACTCCATCATGTATTATCTTACCTGTTCTTGAATCTAATATGAAAGAAAAACTATTTATATCTGGCAATCTTATAGCTGATATGTTATTTGCTCTCAATTTTTCGAATATTTCTTGTAAGTCTTTTTCTATTATTTTTCTGCTTTCATGATCTTTTTCTACTGGTGCTACACCCAATACTAGACCTATATTAATTGTATTAGTAATTTTATCCTTATTTTTTAATATTTCATTATATAAGTTATCTATCTTCTTACATCTTACTATTTCATTATTTTCATCTAACTCAAAGTCTGATTTGCAATTTCCTTTAATAACATTCATATGTGCTAAATAAGAAAAGCTTTTTTCGTACGCTATTAAAGCTATACACGATTGTAACCCTATTGTAAGTAATAAAGGCTTTTGCTTATTTGCTACACCATATTCACGCATGTTTACAAACTGTACTAAGTCTTTTTCTGATTCTTCTATATTAAATTGCATTACTTTTAAAGCATTTTCTATAAATTCTTTTTCCATCTATTTTCTCCCTATAAATTATTTAGTATTTTGAATTTATTTTCTATTAAATATCTATACTAAATTTCTTATCCTATTGCAACATTTAATAACCCAATTCCAATAGCTACTAAAAATACTGCAAATATGTCTTTTCGTTTTGGCTTTTTTTCTTCTGTTTTCATGAAGTATGCCATTATAATTGTAAGTACTATGGTAATTGGTTTTACAAATTGATATAGAGTAACAGAATTTGAAGATAAGTAGTTTCCTAAGTATACTGTAAAAAAACCAAAACTTTGTTGTATAAATACCCATTTTATTATATTTTTGTGTTCCTTATGGTATTTCCATGTGTATCCTTTTGAAAATAGTACTGTTAAAGATAAATTTAGTAATAATATGTATATGGCATTTGACCAGTATTTTAATATATAATGTGCTACATAACCAAGTCCCACTTCACATATAATTCTAATTAATAAATCTTTTTGTAATGATTTTATATTTAGTTTTACGTCTGCTATTGTAAATACTCCTATTAGTGTTAGTGCTATAGATGCTATACTAACTAAATTAAATTGTTTAACCCCTATTATACTATCTATAATAAAAGCTAAAATAATTCCAAGTGACATATATGTAGATGATTCATAAGGATTTAAATGTGTTAGGCAACCCACAATAGTATGTTGTTTTTTGTACCTTAGAAACATTGCTATAAGTAATAATATAATTGGAATAATATTAAATTCAAATTTAAATCCATTGTTTGCCCATTCTACTATTATCATAATAATAGAAAATGGTATCATTGAAAAACACATATAGTAAAAATAGTCTTTTCTACTTATTCCTCTATTTACTAAATGTTTATCTATATAAACTGCAATACTGCTTATAAGTGCTGTTATAAATACTACTAGTATCATTTTTCTTTTGCTCCTTCTATTTCTTCATATCTTTGTTTCGACATATATTTTTGCACTATTTCATATATTAAATAAGCTAACCATACTCCTATTATTCCAAGTGGAGTATAGCCTAATATAAAGGCTAGTGCTATTTTTATTATAGAACTTATTATATTTCTTTTTGCTAAAAATTTAGTATCTACTAATGTCATTAATATATTAATTAAGCTTTCAAATGCAATTGGCAAAGACCTTTTTATTTGTTTTTTTACTGTTAATTGTTCCATTTATTTTTTCCTCTTTTACGTAAATTTAGAAAGGTTGTCCCAAATTGTCCCATTTGTCGCAATTAGGGACAGTCCCTAATTGTGACATTCTCTTTTCCAACTATTTCTTCTATTTCATCCAAAGTAGTTCCATTTACAAATATTCCACCTGCTGGCATTTTATTTTCTCCATTTATTATTTGTACTGGTGTGTTGTTTCTATCTCCTGTGAAAAATTTAAGTGCTCCTCTTAGTTTATCTTTTTGATCTTCGTTTAAGTTAGTAATATTTATGCTTAGTTTTTTTCTTTGATTTGACGCTTGGTTCCCAAAAGGGACGATTGCCCCATTAGTGTCAGATACCCCATTTGGAAACGTCCCCAATGGGACAATTTTGTTTGCTATTATGCTTACACTTTGTTCTTCTTCGCGAATGCTTAAACGCCCTTCTACTAAAACTATGCTTTCTTCCATTAAAGCTGTTCCTGCTTGTTGGTAGGCGTTTTCGAATACTATTGTTTCTATGTTTCCGTATAGGTCTTCTAGATTCACAAAGGCCATTATTTTGTTGTTTTTGGTGTATTTCTTTTTGATGCTGTTTATTATTCCAGCAAATTTTACGTTTTGACCGTCTTTTAGTGGGAAGGCTCCTGTTTGTTCTTGTTCTTCTAAAGCTTCTCTTATTTTTAGTGTGCTAAAGTTTGAGCACATTTCTATTTGTTCTTTTAGCTCTTCTAGTGGATGACCTGATATGTATAGGCCTAGCATTTCTTTTTCCATTGATAGCAGTTCTTTGTCTGAGTATTCTTTTAGTGTGTGGTAGGTGTATTTTAGTTTTTCTAGGTCGTTTTCTTCTTCACTACTTCCACTTGCTAGGTCGAACATTGATACTTGACCTTTGAAGTTCTTTTTTGATGAGTCTGATATTGAGTCTAGTATTTCTTCGAATGATGCCATTAGTGTGCTTCTGGTTTGTTCAAATTCATCGAAGGCTCCTGCTTTTATTAAACTTTCTATACATTTTTTGTTTACCGCTTCTCCTTGTATCCTTTCGCAAAATTCTGTGAAGCTTTTGTATTTTCCGTTTTTTCTTCGTTCTTCTACTATACTATCTACTGCTGAAGTTCCTACGTTTTTTATACTTCCCATTCCGAAGCGTATTTTACCATTATTATCTACTGTGAACCTTGTTTCACTTTCGTTTATGTCTGGCTTTAATATTTCTATGTTTAGCCTTTTACATTCTTCTATGTAATATGGTACTTTATCTAAGTTTCCTAAAAAGCTGTTTAATGTTGCTGCCATAAATTCTTCTGGATAATATGCTTTTAAGTATGCTGTTTGGTATGATACTACTGCATATGCTGCTGCGTGTGATTTATTGAAGGCGTATTTTGCAAATTCTGCCATTTCATCAAATATTTTGTCTGCGCTTTTTTCATCTATTCCATTTCGTACACAGCCTGGAACTATTACGTTTCCTTCCTCATCTACTTGTCCATTAATAAATATTTCCCTTTCTTTTGCCATTACATCTAGCTTTTTCTTACCCATTGCACGACGTACTAAGTCAGCTCTTCCTAGTGAGTAACCTGCTAAGTCCCTAACTATTTGCATAACTTGTTCTTGGTATACCATACAGCCATATGTTACTTCTAGTATTGGTTTTAGTGATGGATGTGTGTATACTGCATGTTCAGGGTCTTTTTTATTTGCTATGTATCTTGGAATTTGGTCCATTGGTCCTGGGCGATATAATGAAACTCCAGCTATAATATCTTCTAAACTATCTGGTTTTAGTTCTTTCATAAAGTTTGTCATACCTTGTGATTCGAATTGGAATATTCCAACTGAGTTTCCTTCTTGCCATAGTTTATATACTTTTGGGTCATTCATGTCTTTGTCAAATTCTACATCTATATTTTTATCTTTTTTTACTAGGTCTATTGTGTCTTTTATAACTGTTAGTGTACGAAGACCTAGGAAGTCCATTTTTAGAAGGCCTAGTTCTTCTAGGGTTGTCATTATAAATTGTGTTGATATATTTCCTTCTCTTACGTATAATGGCACATATGTATCTACTGGGTCTTTTGTTATTACTATACCACATGCGTGTGTTGAGGCCTGACGTGGCATTCCTTCTAGTGCCATTGCTATGTCTAGTAGTTTCTTTATTTCTGTATCTGATTCGTATAAATCTCTTAGTTCTCTGTTTTGTTCCATTGCTTTTTTTATTGTTATGTGTATTTCGTTTGGTATCATTTTAGCAAGTTTATCTGCTTCGGCATATGGAACATCTAGCACTCTTGCTACATCACGTATTACCATTCTTGCTGACATTGTTCCAAAGGTTATTATTTGTGATACATGGTCATAACCATATTTTTCACATACATATTCTATTACTTTATCTCTTTTTTCGTAGCAGAAGTCTACGTCGAAGTCGGGCATACTAATTCTTTCTGGGTTTAGGAAACGTTCGAATAGTAGATTGTATTTTATTGGGTCTATGTCTGTAATTCCTATTGCATATGCTACTATTGAACCTGCTCCTGAGCCACGACCTGGGCCTACTGGAATATCATGTGTTTTTGCGTAGTTTATGTAGTCCCATACTATTAGGAAATAGTCTACATATCCCATTTTTTTAATTACGCCTAGTTCGTATTCTGCTCTTTTTCTTATTTCTTCTGGTAGGGAGTTATAGGCTTGTTCTAGTTTTTCGACATTTAGGTCGCTGGAACAGCGACCCCTACAATTCGATATTTCCTTATTTAATTCATTGGAAATATTGGGGTCATTTTCATTTATAACCGTAGGGGCACGGGGCACCGTGCCCTTTTCCCCATATTTCTCTATTAATCCTTTTTTTGTTAGATTTTCTATATAGTCATAGTGTGTTTCAAAGCCTTCTGGTACATCGTAATTTGGTAGTATTGTGTGTCCGAATTCGAATTCTACGTTACATTTTTCGGCTATCTTTATTGTGTTTTCTATTGCTTCTGGTACATTTGAAAAGTAGTCGCTCATTTCTTCTGGTGATTTTATATATAGTTCGTCTGTTTCAAAACGCATTCTGTCTTCGTCTGACATTTTCTTTCCTGTTTGAATGCATAGTAATACTTCGTGGTTGTATGCGTCTTCTCTTCTTGAGTAGTGAGCATCGTTTGTTGCAACTAGTGGAATGTTTAGTTCTTTTGATAGTTCTATTAGTTTTTGATTTACTAGTACTTGCTCTTTTACTCCATTGTTTTGAATTTCTAGGTAGTAGTCTTCTCCAAATAATTCTTTGAACCATAATGCTACTTTTTTTGCTTCTTCCATGTCATTATTTAGTATTGCTTGGTTTACTTCTCCTGCTAAACATGCACTACAGCATACTAGACCTTCATGGTATTTTTCTAGTATTTCTTTATCTATACGTGGTTTATAGTAAAAACCTTCTGTGTAACTTAAAGAAACTAATTTTGATAAGTTTTGATAACCTTGTTTATCTTTTGCAAGTAATATTAAGTGGTTATATTTACTATCTAAATTAGGGTCTTTATCGTGCCTTGTACGTGGTGCTACATATACTTCACACCCTATAATTGGTTTTATATCGTTTGCCTTACAGGCTTTATAAAAATCTATAACACCAAACATAGAGCCATGGTCTGTAATTGCTATTGCACTCATTCCAAGCTCTTTTGCTATAACTGGTATATCTTTTATTCTATTTGCTCCATCTAATAAGCTGAACTCACTATGTATGTGTAAGTGAACAAAATTTGACATCCTTTTTTCCTCCCGAACGGTAGGGACGGTCCTTGTTTAGCTTCTTAGAATTTTCGTCTAGCGGACTTAAAAGCTCTTAGAAGCTAAGTATGTGAATTTATAGAATTGCTTTGTAGTTTCCACTATTTAGCAATTCTTAAATTCACTCCCGTTCCGAAATCGGAACGCTGGGGACGGTCCTTTTATTATTTTATATATTCTACATTGTAAGGAAAGTATATCATAATTTATGTTTCTAAACAATATTAGAAACAAAAAGAATTGGTATTTTCCAATCCTTTTTGTGTGATACCATTTGTTACATTGCTAAATAGAGCATATCTTACCTACATAATGATAAAATATACTCTATTTATATATATTATTATAAATTCTTTTAGCAATAGTACTGTTTTCTTGGAATAGTAATTTTTAGAATTCCTTATTTATAATATCTTGATTAATTCTTCTATATCTTTTCCTGCAACTTGTGGTATTTTTATAATTTCAAACTTAGATATTTTATCGCCAAATTTTATTTCTACAATATCTCCTACTTTTACTTCATAGCTTGGTTTTACTACTTTTCCATTTACAGAAACTCTACCACCATCTGCTGCCTCATTGGCAACTGTTCTTCTTTTTATTACTCTTGAAACTTTTAAAAATTTATCTAATCTCATTCTTTTCTCCCTATACTCTTGTAACTACTCTCTCACAATTTAATAAAGCCTTCATTCTATTTTTTGCTGCAAATTTACTTTTATGCTCAAAATTTGCTAACCTATTAGGGTTGCTATCATATACTAGCTCTAAATTTGGATAACTTCTTTTCTTTATAAATATATTAGATAATTTTGATTTTATTTTGTCAAATATTGTTTCTTCTATTTTTACTAGTGCTGTTATTTTTCTTTCTGAATATACTTTTATATTATTTTCTTCTACTACTATATAATATTCATCAAATTGATATAGTTTTATTTTTTTGCCTTCTTCATATTTTTTACTAATTGCTCCTATCATATCTGCTCTACTAAATTTTCTTGCATCATATTTTATTACTTTATTTGGGTGTAATTCACTAATTCCAAATACACTTATTAAGTTATTATCATATGTACATATTTTATCTATATAGTTTTCCTGATTTTCAAAATGTGAACCAATATTTTCTATTTGCAATTTTTGTGGTTCGAAATTTTCTATATTTTTTAAATCTTCACATATTACTTCTAATAGAATTTTGGGCATTATTTCTTTTATGTTTGCACTTCCGAAAAAGTTTTTCTTCTAAGGCATTTTCTATATATCTTAAATAATTATAATCTACTTCTTCTTTTTCTACCGCTTTTTTTACATCATCATGTAATTCTATTGCTTCAGACATTTTTTTTATTTTCTCTAATATTTCATCAAATTGTTCTTTAGTATTCTTTTTTTCAAGTGCTACTTTTTCTTCTACATTATTTTCCCCGTTCATATTTCCACCTTTTTTTACAGACTGTCTTTATATTATAGCATTAATTTTATAAAAATGTATTACTATTTATTTACTTTTGCATTACAGTTATATTACAAACATAAGTCAATTGTTCATCTTCTTTATATATTTTTTTGTGAATTGAACTTTATCTGATATCAAATTTGCATTTTTCTTATTTTTGTGTTATAATTTTAGTATCTATAAACTTTTTTCAATAAACACCAAGGAGGCACAATATGAAAGAAAAATTAATTACTACTCGCTTAATAGTGAGTTTTGACAACTTACACGTTGAAAACGAGCAAGCTATATTGGAACTAGCTCTGCTGCATGAGGTTATTCCTTTATCCAAATCGGAAAAGGAAAATTTATCTTTTAGTTCTGATGATTCTGTAGCTGTTGCATTCTTAAACGATCTTGTTACAAAAGGTTACAATGATCAATTTATCTTAGAAGCTGCTTTACAATGTAATGTTACTACTACTCGTATTACAACGTGCAGTACATATTGTTTTGAGTCAAGCAATGCTTCTGCTTATCCTTTATACAATTTCTTAGTTGAACTTTTGCTAGAAGGTTTTAGCATGACTTATCAATTTATTAGTTAATTAATGTTTTCTTGTTGGCAATGATTTATTCAGTGCCAACATTTTTATTTTTAGTTTTTTATGCAAATTTAATATATACAACAAATGTAACACACCATTTAGGTCGTTTGATAATGTTTCCTATATTAGATCAAAAGTAGCCTCTCCACACTGGTGTTAGTGTAAAATTATTGTAGGGAGAATAATTATCTATGAACGTTTACTTGCAAAAAAGATTTCCCCCCTCCTAGTACAAACTATTTTTTTATATTTTTTCAAAAAGTTTTACCATCTTCTTACATTTCAATCAATATTCTCTACTTATAATTTCTTATCTTAACTATATAAAATTTTATTCTAAAAATTTTATAATATATGTGGTATTTGGTTATTTAATTTGATATACTATTATTAAAATAAGAATAAAATTTTTTTATATGGCTTTGCCACATAAGAAAATCTAATTCTTCCATGACCATCTTCTAAGCAAGCTCACCACTATAGTGAAGCACTTTCCTTAGAAGATAAAAAATAACAAGTTTTAATACTTGAAATATGCAAAGGAGGATTTTTTATGACACCACATAATGAAGCAAAAAAAGAGGATATTGCAAATATCGTTATTATGCCAGGTGATCCATTACGTGCAAAATATATTGCTGAGAATTTTTTAGAAGATTACATTTTAGTTAACTCTGTAAGGGGTATGTATGCGTATACTGGAAATTATAGAGGAAAAAGAATAACTGTTATGGCTTCAGGTATGGGTATGCCTAGTATGGGTATTTATTCATATGAGCTTTACAAATTTTATGATGTCCAAACTATTATTAGAATTGGATCTTGCGGAGCATATTCTAAAGATTTAAATTTATTTGACATTGTTCTTTCTGAAAATTGTTATACTGAAGGAAATTATGCTTTAACTTTAAATAATGAAGATTGCCATATTGTTTCTTCTGATGATTCAATTAATAATATTATTAAAAATACTGCTAAAACTAGTAATATTAGTTTATATACTGGTAATACTGTTTGTACTGATTGTTTTGATCTTTATATGACTGATGTTAATGCATTTTTGGGTAGACTTCCTGAAAATTTCAACCCTATTAGCGCTGAAATGGAAGCTTTTGCTCTATTCTATACTGCTAAATTATTAAATAAAAAAGCTAGTTGTATAATGAGTGTTGTTGATTCAAAATATATTGATAAAGTTGCAACAACTGAAGAAAGACAAACTGGATTAAATAATATGATTAAGCTTGCTTTAGATAGTAGTTTGAAAATTTAAAATTTTTGAGACGTGTGATTTTTGGGACGTACCTGAAAATCTCATTTTTTTTTGAGATTTTCAGGTACGTCCCAAAAATCTCACTGCCTAAAAAAATTTGACATTGCTAGCTTATTGTGTTAACATATTATTATATTTTTGTAACTTTTAAACATTTTGCATTCATAATGAAGGAGGATGTATTTATGGCTATGTTTGCACCTTACAAATTTGTTGGTATATTAAATATGTTTGACATTTGCCCTGATTTTGTTTACACTATCTTTGAACGGGATGGAGTTTACTTCTTTCAGGATACAAATGAGAAAACTGGTAAAATTAAAGAATTCGTTCCTGTAAAGCAGGATGCAATTCATCTAATCCAAAAGTCATATAACTTTAAACTTTCTAAAGTTCCTAATAACTCATTTTCTATTGGTTCTGATGCATTGGTAATATTTCAATTAGATGCTACTTATCTGCAAGTAGGAACAATTAAGGAATTAAAAAGTTTCCTTTTAACGTATGAAACTAACGATGAATTTTTGAATAACGAAATTCAAGCTTTCTTTGAAGAATGGAAAGATTTTTAATTTAAGAAAATTTCATGAAAAATTTTGGATGCATAAAAAGTTTCTGAACAAGAAACTTTTTATGCATCTTATTTTTTCTATTAATAAAATTTAAAGAAAAAAAGGAGGCCCCGATCCGTTCACACGTGGGTACCTCTAATTCATCCGCATTCTCTTTGCGGAGTTCCTGTAGCACCTATTAAAATGCTACCTTTTTTGTTTTAAGAGGGATTTGTCATCCCTCTCACGACAATTTGTCGTGCACATATTCAGTTTTTTCACTTTTTACACTGTTCTACTAGAGAACTATATTTAATATAACATACTTTTTTTCATATGTCAATAGTTTTTCCTTATTTTGTTATTGATAAAACTTTATATTTAATCACTCCTGCTGGTGCATTTACTTCTACTATTTCGTTTTTCTTTGCGCCTAATAGAGCCATTCCTATTGGTGATTCGTTTGATATTCTGTTTTGACTTAGGTCTACTTCTGTTGAGCCTACTATTGTGTATGTTTCTTCTTCGTCAAATTCCATATCTAATATTTTTACTACGTTTCCTACTTGTACTGTTTTTGTGTCTATTTCAGATTCATCTATTATTTGTGCATAACGTATTTTATTTTCTAGGTCTGCTATTTTGGCTTCGTTTTCTGCTTGGGCTGTTTTTGCTTCGTCATATTCTGAATTTTCTGAAAGGTCTCCAAAACCTAAAGCTATTTTTATACGTTCTGCAACTTCTGCTCTCTTTTCTGTTCTTAAATATTCTAATTCCTTTTCTAATTTGTCATAACCTTCTTGTGTTAATAATACTGCTTTTTCTTCCATAAAGCATTCCTCCTTAATTAATGTTATTCTTTATAATCGCTTCTCTATATTAATCCAGTTTTTACATTTTGTCAAGATTTTTTCTAATATTTACTAATTCTTTTACATCTATATTTCCATTCATTCCTACAAGACTTGTTATTTCTAATTTGTCCTTTTCTATTTTTTTTATAGCTTCTATATATCTTTCTGTTTCGCTTTGAAAACTATTATATATTTCTGTTTTGTCAAACTCTTTATATAATTCTTTATTTTCTTCTATTTCTTCTATTTTTATTTCTATATCATTAATAATTATACCTTGGAAATATCTTAATACATCTATTTTATTATTAGTACAGTTAATTATTATGCTATTCATATTCATATTGTAACTTTTTATAGCTTCGTTATCAAAATCTAAGTTTATAATAAATTTTGCTCTTTTTAAACCTTTATTTTTATTGTTGGTTATAGTTATTAGTATACCTTCTTCATTATATAGTTTTTCTTCTAATTTGCTATATTTTACTATATTATTTGTTACTATATTTATTGTTTTTACTTTATTAGATAAATATTTTATTATTTCTATATTTTCTTTATTATATTGATTTGCTAATATATATATGTTTTGAAGTTCTATTTTTATATTTATTTTATTTGTTACATATTTTAGTATGTCATATATAAAAAACCTCATTGTGTTATCTTTTTTACTTAAGTTTAACTCTTTTTCATATTTTTTTAATTCTTTAGATAAAATTATTCTTTCTTTACTATTTTTATTTATAATTTTTTGAATTACTTTTGTATTTTCTTTTGGTATAATATATAAATAATGTAATTCATCTATTTTTTTTACTGTTATTATATTAAAAAATTTAATTAATTTTATAACTATTTTTTTCAGAAACTCAGGCATGTCTATATTTTGGGCTAGTTCTTCGTCATTTTTTAATCTCTTTATATATATGTACATAAAAATCACCTACAATATTATATGTAGGTAATTTCTATTTATTCTTACTTATTTTCTAAGAAAATTATTTCCATTATTTACTTTTTGTAGAAGATAATTATTTTGTGAAAATTCTTGGCTATAATTATTTACTAATTTCTTCTTTTACAACTTTCCATATTGAATCACTTTCAAAGTCTTTTTGCCAATATGCTGCTCCTGCTAATTTGTATTCATTCATTAAGTCAAATTTAGCTTTTATAGAATTTTCTTCTTCTAGCCACATTTTATATGTAGTTCCATTTTTTTCATATTCTATATAATATTGTTTTACATCGTCATTCCAAGTTTTTTGTACTCCTTCTGGTATATATGAATTTATACTTTTCATAAGTACTACATCACTTTTTGGTGTACTTTCTGTTTCTCTCCATAAACGTGTATAAAATGGCATTCCTAATATTAGTTTTTCTTCGTTTACTCCTTCTTGACCTAAGAATTTTTTGATATTTACTTCTACCCAGTCCGCTCCTGCTGTTGTTCCTGGTTTTGTAGATGATATTCCATATTGATCATATGCCATAAATATTATATAATCTGCTTCTTTTCCTATTGTATTTCTATCGTAACATAATGACCACTCTGGACTTCCATCTGGTGCTGTTACATCTACACTTAATACTTTAGAACATTCTTTTAAACGTGGTGCTAGTTCTATTATAAACCTTGAAAATACTTCTTTATCTGTTTCATACATGTTTTCAAAGTCTATGTTTATTCCATCTATATCATAGGTATTTACTAAGTCCATTATATTGTTTATTAGTTTTTCTCTTAATTTATAATCATTTAATACTTTAGAAGTAATACTTTTTCCTGCTTCACTATTAGATACTGCTGCCCATATTTTGTAGCCACAATTATGTGCCCATTTAATATAACTTTGCCCTGCTTCTCCTATTTTTGTTTGTAGGTCACCTTCTTCATTTTTTAAGTATGCAAATGATGGTGAAACTGCATTTATTCCATCAATTTTTTCTGTTCTTGTTGGCACTTTACTTGTATAATAGTCCCATATTAAACTTACTTTTCCTTCTATTTGCTTTTTATCTTCTATTTTTTCTCTTACATTATATATATTTGCTACATCTTTTAAATATCCTATGTTTCCGGTTAGCTGTTCTTACTTTATTCCAGCCATTTTCTTTTCCTATAACTACTACACTTTCCTCTTTTTCTACTTTATCTATAGTTTTTGAAAATAATGTTGGTTTATATTTTACATTTGCATCTTTGCTACTGTTCCCCATTTGTTGCTCTCTGTTTAATGAATCTATTGTTACAATTTGGCTTTCTTTAGAGTATTTAACATCTACATTATATACTTTTTTCATTTCTGAAAATGGTAAATAGAATGTTCCATCTTTTTTTGTCGCTGTGCTATAGATATTAACTTTAGAACTATTTACATACATTTCTTTTTTATTAAGTCCTATAGTACATGTTTTTGTGTCTGAGGTTGTTATTATTTGGTCGTATTTATTATCATAATATATGTTACTGTCAAAAAAGTTTGCTATATCTTTTGATGATATATATACTGTATCATTTTCGTCTACATACACTTCATATTTTAAGCTTGTTGTAACATTATTGTTATTTATTATTAAATTTATTTTTCCTTTTAACTCTGTTTCTTGTATATAATTTGGTGCTATATTTATTATTACTCCTACGAGGCTTAAAAATATTGCAACTATTATTATTTTTATTAATATATTTCCTTTTTTCTTTTCTTTTGATCTCATAATTTGCTCCTTTTATATTTTATTTTCTTTAAAATATTTTACAATTTCGTCTACACATATTTCTACATTTTCTAGCATTTCTTCTTTAGTAAATATTTTATATTCTAGATTTAAGGTATTTACTCCTTTTTTTACAGTATCTAAATAGTGTATAGAGTGTTTAATATCTTCTTTTGTTACATCTACAGCATTTATTTTACTTATCATATCATATAGTTCTTCTTGATATTTTGGTATATCCAAAAGATTATTTGTATATATGTAATTAGTAAAAATTTTAAAATCGTTTGTTTTTACTTTTCTTCTTCCTTCACCATCTGCAATTAAATTTTCACCATTGTTTAATTTTACTCCAATTAATTTATTTTCTCTATTTCGCAAACCGTGTTTTTCATAAGCCAAATCATTCCAGTATAAATCTGTTAATAAATGTGTAATATATCCTAATACAACAGGATTTTTTATATTTTCTTTATTGTCGTTTATAAATTTTTTTACATTATAATACATTACTTTATTTGTGTTAGCATATTTTTCTTCTGTATAATAGTGTGTATCTTTATGTGTTATTATTTTTGACACATTTGGTATTAGATATCCATTATTAATGTCAGGAACTATATTCCCTATTAAAAAACTATTATAATCTTTTATCTTTATTTTTTCACTTACTTTTTTTGCAATTAATAAGTGCATTCCCCATGCTGGCATTTTTTTACCTCCTTACTTACCTTATTTTAATATTATATTGAAACAAAATCAATACAGTTTTTTATAAAATTTGTATAAAATTAGAAATTTTAGGAGAATATATGGTTAATAAAGATTTTATGGAGGTTTAATTGTTATGGAAAAACATATTATTGTTACTGGTTCATCTACCATATCATGGAAGGATGCTATTGTTCAAACTGTAGCTGAAGCTGCTAAAACTATAGATTACATTACAAGTGTAAAAATAATAGAACAACGTGCTAAGGTAAGTGGAAAGAAACTTATTGAGTATTATGTGGATTTAGATTTGTCGTTTACTATTGATAGGGATAGAGACTAGAGAAAGGAAGTGATATTTATGGGAGAAAATCCGTTAGAAAATCCGCAGAAGTATAGTGAGTATGTGGATAAGAAGTCTCCTAATTCGCCAATACTAAAAAATTGTTTTAATGCTTTTTGGGTTGGTGGTTTAATTTGTTCTATTGGACAAATTATATTTGATTTTTGTAAGTTTAAAGGTTTAGAAGTTCAAGCTTGCAATACTGTTGTAGCAATAGTTCTAATTGGCATATCTGCATTTTTAACTAGTTTAAATGTATTTAATAGAATAGGAAAGTTTGCTGGGGCTGGTTCTTTAGTTCCTATAACTGGTTTTGCAAATTCTATAGTTTCACCTGCTATTGAATATAAGTCTGAAGGTTATGTTATGGGTGTAGGTGGAAAAATGTTCACAGTTGCAGGCCCTGTACTTGTATATGGTATATCTGCTTCAGTAATTATTGGTATTATTGCTACGCTGTTTGCGTAATAAAAAGTTGGAGGTTGGAAGTTTTCAATAAATTCGAATTAATAATTATTAATTAATTTTTTCGGTTTGTAGGGGTAGCGTTGTACGCTACCCGCACTCCAACGGCTTGCTTAAATAAATGTTATTTTTAGCTGTTTCTTTGAAGATTGGGTCGCCCAAAGTGCGACCCCCTACAATTCCAACCTCCAACCTCCAACATCTAATACGAAAGGAATGATTTTAATGAATAAATTAGGTAAACAAACAATTAAGTTTGATTCTCCTCCAACAATAACTGAAGTAGCTTCTATTGTTGGTCCAAAAGAATCTGGTGGTCCTCTTGCTAAATATTTTGATAAATGTTTAGATGATGAGTTTTGGGGCGAAAAGACTTGGGAAAAGGCTGAGAGTAAAATTATAAAAGAAACTGTAAATATGGCAATTGCAAAGTCTAATATACCTTCTTCTGACATTGATTTTTGTTTTGCAGGTGACTTACTTAACCAATGTATATCTTCAAGTTTTGGACTTCGTGAAATAAACATTCCATTTTTTGGAGTATTTGGGGCATGTTCAACATTTGTTGAAAGTATGTGTTTAGGTAGTGTTTTTATAGAATCTGGTGCTGCTAAAAATGTACTTTGTTCTACATCAAGCCACTTTTGTAGTGCTGAAAAACAATTTAGGTTTCCTCTAGAACTTGGAAACCAAAGACCACCTACTTCACAATGGACAGTAACAGGTTCAGGTGCAGCTGTTTTATCAAAAGATGGAAATGGTCCATTTATAACACACATAACACCAGGTAAAATAGTAGATATGGGAATTAAAGATGCTAATAATATGGGAGCTGCAATGGCACCAGCCGCCTTTGACACATTAATAACTCACTTTGAAGACACAGGAAGGAAGCCTAGTTACTATGATGTTATATTAACTGGTGACTTAGGATATATAGGAAAAGATATAGTAAAAGACCTATGTAAAACAAAAGGTTATAATATTAGTGGAAACTATAATGACTGTGGTGTTCTAATATTTGATAAATCTACACAGGACACACATTCAGGTGGTAGTGGATGTGCTTGCATAGGAACAGTATTTTCAGGTTACATTTATAAACAACTACAAGAAAAGAAAATAAACAAAGTATTGCTAGTTGCAACAGGAGCATTAACAAACTCAACAAGTAGTCAACAAGGCGAAAGCATCCCTGGAATAGCTCACGCCATAGCAATTGAGAACTAGGTTCCCATTGGGGACGTTTCCTTTTGGGGTATCTGTCCCTTTTGGGAAAATCGTTATTTTCTATTATTAGATTTTTCTTATAACTTTCGAAAATTCTGTATCAATATTGTAAATTTTAAAATGTATAACTGTTATAAAGTTATAAATATAACAAATGTATAAAAAAGATAAATATCCCCAAAGGGACGTTATACCCCAAAAGGGACAGATACCCCAAAAGGAAACGTCCCCAATGGGAATGAAAGGAGAATTTTATGGATTTTTTACAGAGTATTGATTGGCTACAACTACTTCGTTGTTTTGTAGTTGGTGGCCTAATCTGTATTATTGGTCAAATTTTAATTGATAAAACTAAACTAACTCCTGCCAGAATCCTAGTTGTTTTTGTTACTGCGGGTGCAATTCTAGGTGGGCTTGGTATTTATAAATATATTATTGATTTTGCAGGTTGTGGTGCAACGGTTCCTCTTACTGGCTTTGGTGCTAACCTTGCTAAAGGTGCTATTGACGCTGTTAAAGAAAGTGGCTTACTTCGGTGCATTTATTGGTGGAGTTAAGGCTGCCGCTGGTGGAATTGCCGCTGCTGTATTTTTTGGGTATATGGCTTCTCTTATCGCTAAACCTAAAATTAAAAAACAATAACACAAAACAAATGTGCTGTTATTAGCACATTTGTTTTGTGTTATATATTATGCTTTTTTTGCAATTTCAGCAATTTTAGTAAATGCTTTTGGATCGCTTACTGCTAATTCTGCTAGCATTTTTCTGTTTACTACTATGTTTGCTTTTTTCATTCCAGCTATTAATTTGCTGTATGTTATTCCATTCATTCTTGCTGCTGCGTTTATTCTTGCTATCCATAGTTTTCTGAAGTTAGATTTTTTATCTTTTCTTCCTACATATGCATACATTCCTGATTTCATTACGGCTTGTTTAGCCATTCTGAATCTATAATGTTTTGCTCCATAATATCCTTTTGCTCTTTTTAATATTTTTTTATGTTTTTTACGTGTTATTCTTGCTGTTTTTACTCTTGCCATTTTATTTTCACCTTCCTAACCTATCTTGTTTTTTATTAGTTGCCATATGGTAACATTTTTTTGATTCCTGCTTCACATGTTTTATCTGCGTAAGCATCTTGTATTTTTCCTCTTGATTTTGCTCTTGATGTTTTATTTGCTAAAAGATGTCTTCTATTT
>CAOJVB010000020.1 GCA_948444845.1 uncultured Clostridiaceae bacterium
ACCTATTACTTCAATGTGTTTGTCGTTTATATCAACACCTTGGTTTCTATATACTCTTTGTACTTCTTGTACTAAGTAGTTGTAAACTCCTTCTGGTCCTTTTATTAGAAGTAATTCGTTTGGATTTATTGAACCTTCTGTTAGTGGCTGACCTGCTTTTACTTCGTCTCCTTCTTTTACTTTTAGTTTTGAACCAAATGGTATTACATATGTTTTGCTATCGTCACTTGATGTTACTACAAGTTCTTTCTTTTTCTTGTTTTCTTGTAGTTTTACTTTACCATCTATTTCTGTTATTATAGCAACACCCTTAGGTTTTCTTGCTTCAAATAACTCTTCAACCCTTGGAAGACCTTGTGTGATGTCGGCAACACCAGCAACACCACCAGAGTGTATAGTTCTCATTGTAAGCTGTGTACCTGGCTCACCTATTGATTGAGCGGCTATGATACCTACTGCTTCACCAATGTCGGCTTCTTGTTGGCTAGATAGACCCATACCATAACATTTTGAACATACTCCGTTTTTTGTTCTACATCCAAACACTGAGCGTACTCTTACTGTTTCGATTCCAGCAGCTACTATTTTGTCTGCTAACCCAGCTGTAATCATTGTATCTGGTGTTACAATTACTTCTTTTGTTTCTGGGTTTATAATATCTTCTAATGGATATCTTCCTGTTATTCTTTCTTCTAAGCTTTCTATTACCTGGTTTCCATCTTTTATTGCTGTAAGTTCTATTCCATCATGTGTTCCACAATCGTGTTCTCTTACTATAATATCTTGTGATACGTCTACTAATCTTCTTGTTAAGTATCCTGAATCGGCTGTTCTTAGGGCTGTATCTGAAAGACCCTTACGAGCACCATGGGCAGAAATAAAGTATTCTAGAGCATCCAGACCTTCTCTGAATGATGATTTGATTGGTATTTCGACTGTTCTACCTGTTGTACTTGCCATAAGTCCACGCATACCTGCTATTTGTTTTAATTGGTCTAAGTTACCACGTGCACCTGAGTCTGACATTATATATAATGGGTTTAATGTATCGAAGTTGTTTTTCATGGCTACACTGACATCACTTGTAGCTTTTTCCCATATTTTAATTACTGATTGATATCTTTCTTCTTCTGTAATTAAACCACGTTTATATTGTTTTAATACATTTGCTACTTGGTTTGATGCATCTTCTAGTATTGTTTTCTTTTCTTCTGGAACTTTTGCATCTTCTATTGAAACTGTTATACCACTTGTTGTTGAATTTTTGAAACCTGATGCTTTAATGTAGTCTAGTAGTTCTGCTGTTCTAGCTAGACCATGTTTTTCTATACATTTTCCAACTATTTTTCCTAGCATTTTCTTATTTGTTACAAAGTTTATTTCTGGTTCAAATTCGTTTTCTGGGTTACTTCTATCTACAAAACCTAAGTCTTGTGGTATTTCTTTATTAAATATAATTCTACCTACTGTTGTTTCAACTTTTTTATGTCTTTCATTTCCTTCTTCATCTACTTTACTCATTCTTACGAATATTTTAGCATGCATTCCTACTTCTTTGTTTTCGTAAGCCATTATTGCTTCTTCTGGAGATGAGAAGTAATTTCCTTCACCTTTTTCTCCTGGTACTTCCATTGTTATATAGTAGTTTCCTAATATCATATCTTGTGATGGTACTGTTACTGGTTTACCATCTTGTGGTTTTAATAAGTTGTTTACTGATAACATTAAGTATCTTGCTTCTGCTTGTGCTTCTGGTGATAATGGTAAATGTATAGCCATTTGGTCACCGTCGAAGTCAGCGTTGAAAGCTGTACATACTAATGGGTGTAGTTTTATGGCTCTACCTTCTACTAGTACTGGTTCGAATGCTTGAATACCTAGTCTATGTAGTGTTGGCGCACGGTTTAACATTACTGGGTGGTCTTTAATAACTTCTTCTAATATATCCCATACTTCTGGGCGAAGTTTTTCTACCATTCTTTTTGCATTTTTTATGTTGTGTGCTATTCCTCTTTGTACTAGTTCTTTCATTACAAATGGTTTAAATAGCTCTACTGCCATTTCTTTTGGTACACCACATTGATATATTTGTAGCTCTGGTCCAACTACGATAACTGAACGTCCTGAGTAGTCAACACGTTTTCCTAGTAAGTTTTGACGGAAACGTCCTTGTTTACCTTTTAGTAAGTCTGATAAAGATTTTAATGCTCTATTTCCAGCTCCTGTTACTGGTTTTCCTCTTCTTGAGTTATCTATTAGGGCATCTACAGATTCTTGTAGCATTCTTTTTTCATTTCTTTTAATGATTTCTGGTGCTCCAAGTTCTATTAATCTTTTTAATCTGTTATTTCTGTTTATAACTCTTCTATATAAGTCGTTTAGGTCTGATGTAGCAAATCTACCACCATCTAATTGTACCATTGGTCTTAATTCTGGTGGAATAACTGGTACTACATTCATTACCATCCATTCAGGTCTGTTTCCTGAAAGTCTGAATGATTCTACTGTGTCTAATCTTTTTATAAGTTTTGCTTTCTTTTGCTCACTTGCTTTTTCTAGTTCTTTCTTTAAGCTTTCTGATAATTTATCTAAATCAATTTCTTTTAATAATTTTTCTAAAGCTTCTGCTCCCATTTCTGCTTTGAAGCTTCCATATCCATATTTTTCTACTGCATCATGGTATTCTTTTTCTGTTAGAACTTGGCATTTCATTAATCCTGAAGTTCCTTTATCTGTAACGATATATGATGCAAAGTATATTATTTTTTCTAGGTTTCTTGGTGAAATGTCTAACATTAAGGCTATTCTACTTGGTATACCTTTAAAGTACCAAATGTGTGCAACTGGTGCCGCAAGCTCAATGTGTCCCATTCTTTCACGTCTTACTTTAGATTTAGTTACTTCAACACCACATCTATCGCAGACAATACCCTTATAACGAACTCTTTTATATTTACCACAATGGCATTCCCAGTCTTTTGTTGGTCCGAATATTCTTTCACAGAATAGTCCATCTTTTTCGGGTTTTAGAGTTCTATAATTGATAGTTTCAGGTTTTTTAACTTCACCTTTTGACCACTCTCTAATCTTTTCATCTGATGCTAATCCGATTTTTATTTTATCAAATATTTCTAATTCATCCACTATTAGTTAGCCCCCTTAATTTTAATAATGAATAGTGAAGAGTGAATAATGAAGAGTGAATAATCTTCGCTCTTTAACTACGTAAGAGCCGTATTCAAACATTCATTATTAAAATTAATTATTCATTATTAATTATTCATCATTCATTCTTCATTTTCATAATTTCTAATTTTGGCTTTCATTAAAATTCAAAAATAATCCACTGCTGTGCAATTCCCTTTGGTCTATTTTCTATTTCTTTTGAAAATATTCAATTAATTATTTATTTTAATTTAACATGTGTTTAATTTTAGATTGTAGGGGCAGGCTTTGGTCTGCCCTTTCTCCAATGGTTTTCTTTATTATTTAGCACGTTCTTTGGAGCACAGGTGGAGACAAGCCCTACACCTACAGTATTTTTATATTAAATCTATTTTTTTGTTTTTCGGTGTGAGTCCGCATTGGGGACGTTTCCTCTTGTAAAATCTTTCAGATTTCCCAAGGGGGTGCTTTTAGCTTTTTGCTTCTTATTTTTTTCTACTCTTGTATTTTATATTTCTTTTTTTAATTCCTTTGCACCCATTTAGGAAACGTCCCCAATGCTACCCCATGCTAGTTTTTATTCTAGTCCATCGTTGTCTAGGTTGTCTTCTGCTAGGTCGGTGTCGAAGATTTCTGCATCGTCGTCGTCATCTAATTCTGTGAATAATTCGTCGTCGTCCATAATCTCTTCGTCAACGTCTAAAAGTATTTCTTCGTTGTCTTCGTCTATTTCTATGTAGTTTTCGTCTAATTCATTTTGTTCTAGTACATTTTCTCCTAGTTTTGCTTCTTCGTAGTCTATTCCTTCGTCAATGTGTTCTTTTATTTCTAGTTCTTCATCATTTTCTGAGTATAGACGAATGTCTAGTCCTAATGATTGAAGTTCTTTTATTAATACTTTGAATGATTCTGGCACTCCTGGTTCTGGTACGTTTTCGCCTTTTACTATTGCTTCATATGTTTTTACACGTCCTACTACGTCATCTGATTTTACTGTTAACATTTCTTGTAATGTGTATGCTGCACCATATGCCTCTAATGCCCAAACTTCCATCTCCCCGAAACGTTGTCCACCAAATTGTGCTTTACCTCCTAGTGGTTGTTGTGTTACTAGTGAGTATGGTCCTGTTGAACGAGCATGTATTTTATCGTCTACTAAGTGATGTAGTTTTAACATGTACATTACACCAACTGTTACTGGGTTGTCGAATTTTTCTCCTGTACGTCCATCTATTAGTATTGATTTTCCATCTTCTCTTAAACCTGCTTCACGTAATAGTTCTTTTATTTCTTCGTCTGATGCACCATCAAATACTGGTGTTGCAACTTTCCAGCCTAAAGCTTTTGCTGCCATACCTAAGTGAACCTCTAAAACTTGACCTAAGTTCATACGTGATGGTATACCTTGTGGGTTTAATACTATATCTACTGGAGTTCCATCTTCTAAGAATGGCATGTCTTCTACTGGTAGTATTCTTGAAATAACACCTTTGTTACCATGACGTCCAGCCATTTTATCTCCAACTGATATTTTTCTTTTTGTTGCTATATAACAACGAATTACTTGGTTTACACCAGGTCCTAATTCATCTGAATTTTCTCTAGTGAATATTTTAACATCTACTATTGTTCCTGCTTCTCCATGTGGTACTCTTAAAGATGTATCTCTTACTTCTCTTGCTTTTTCTCCAAATATTGCACGAAGTAGTCTTTCTTCTGCTGTTAGTTCTGTTTCTCCTTTTGGTGTTACTTTTCCAACTAGAATGTCTCCTGGTCTTACTTCTGCACCTATTCTTATAATTCCGTTTTCATCTAGGTCTTTTAGTCCGTCATCACCAACATTTGGTATATCACGTGTTATTTCTTCTGGACCTAATTTTGTGTCACGGCATTCACAGTCATATTCTTCTATATGTATTGATGTGTATACATCTTCTTTTACTAGTCTTTCACTAATTAATACAGCGTCTTCGTAGTTATAACCTTGCCATGTTGTAAATGCTATTAGTACGTTTCTTCCTAGTGCCATTTCTCCATCTTTTGTGGATGGTCCATCTGCTAGGATGTCGCCTTCATTTACTTTTTCGCCTCTTGTTACAAGTGGTCTTTGGTTTATACATGTACCACCATTTGTTCTTTTGAACTTACGTAGTTTGTATATATCTACTGAACCTTTTTTGTTTCTAACTTGTACTTCGTCTGAACTTACTTTTTCTACGACACCTTCATTTATTGCTGTAACTGTAATTCCAGAGTCTTTTGCTGCTCTATATTCTATACCTGTACCTACTATTGGAGATTCTGGTATTAATAGTGGAACTGCTTGACGTTGCATGTTAGAACCCATTAGTGAACGTTTAACGTCGTCGTGCTCTAAGAATGGTATCATTGCTGCTGCTACTGATACTAGCTCTTTTGGTGAAACATCTACATAGTCTACATCCTCTTTGTCAACCTCTGTTATTTCTGTTCTATTACGTACTTTTATTCTTTTATTTATGAATCTTCCTTCTTCGTCTAGTGGCTCTGAAGCTTGTGCTATTATGTAGTTATCTTCTTTGTCTGCTGACATGTATTCTACTATGTCTGTTACTTTTCCTGTTTCTTTATCAACTTTTCTATATGGTGTTTCTATAAAGCCATATTCATTTATAATTGCGAAAGATGATAATGCTGAAATTAAACCGATATTTGGTCCTTCAGGAGACTCTACTGGGCATAGTCTTCCATAGTGTGTATAGTGAATATCACGAACTTCGAAACCTGCTCTTTCTCTTGATAAACCACCTGGTCCTAATGCTGATATTCTTCTTTTATGTGTAAGCTCTGATAATGGGTTTGTTTGATCCATGAATTGTGATAATTGTGAGCTTCCAAAGAATTCTCTGATTGATGATGTTATTGGTTTTGTGTTTATTAATGTTTGTGGTGTTACAACATCTAAGTCTTGTATTGTCATTCTTTCACGAACGACTCTTTCTAGCCTTGTCAAACCAATTCTAAATTGATTTTGTAATAATTCTCCAACACATCTTATACGTCTATTTCCTAAATGATCTATGTCATCTATTGTTCCTAAACCATGGTCTAAGTTTAACAAATAGTTTATTGAAGCTATAATGTCTTCGTTTGTTATGTGTTTAGGTATTAATTCTTCTTTTCTTTCAGCTAATACTTTGTGTAAATCTTTTTTATCTGTAGTATCCAAAATTGATTTTAGTACTTCATAATTTACTTCTTCTTTGAAATGTAGGTCACTTATATCCACATCTGTTACAAAATTGTGGATATTTACTGTTCCATTTCCTATTATTCTTACTTTTTTGTCATTTACTTTTATATCTACTATATTTAGACCTGTATTTTGTATTTCTTCTGCTACTTCTTTTAATATTGTATTATCTTTTTCTACTAATACTTCTCCTGTGCTAGGATCTATAATATCTTCAAATGCTACTTTTCCTGCTATTCTTGATGCTAAGCTTAATTTTTGGTTGAATTTGAATCTACCAACTTTTGCTAGGTCATATCTTTTTTCATCGAAGAATAAACCATTGAATAAATTTCTAGCAGCATCAACTGTTGGAAGTTCTCCTGGTCTTAATTTTTTATAGATTTCTATTAAAGCTTCATCTTGAGTCTTAATAGTATCTTTTGCTATTGTAGCTGTTATTTTAGCTTCTTCTCCAAATAATGCTAAAATTTGTTCATCTGTTGTTAATCCTATTGCTCTTAATAAACATGTTACTGGTATTTTTCTTGTTCTATCTACTCTTGCCCAGAATATGTCGTTTCCATCTGTCTCATATTCTATCCATGCTCCACGAATTGGCATAACTGTTGATGTAAATACTTTTTTACCAACTTTGTCAAATTCGTATGAATAGTAGCAACCTGGTGAACGTACTAACTGGCTAACTACAACCCTTTCTGCACCATTAATAATGAAAGTTCCGCTTTCAGTCATTAATGGGAAATCTCCAAGGTAAATTTCTTGTTCTTTTATTTCACCTGTTTCACGGTTAATTAAACGCACCTTTACATGTAACCTTGTAGAATAAGTTGCGTCTCTTTCTTTAGCTTCTTCAACTGTGTATTTAGTTTTATCTTCCATGTAGTAATCGAAAAACTCAAGAACTAAGTTACCAGAATAATCAACTATTGGTGAAATGTCTTTTAGAACTTCTCCTAATCCTTCCTCTACGAACCAATCGTAAGAATCTTTTTGAACCTTAATAAGGTTTGGCATTTCTACGAAATCACCAATTTTCGCAAACGTTTTACGTGTGCATTTTTCGTGTTTGATATCTTTTACCAAAACAATCACTCCTAAATAAGATTTTAAGCAGAATTTAAAATTTAAAGCACCTTAAAATAAACTTTTTAAACGTGCTACTTTTGTGAATTAAATATATCATAAAAAGAAGTCCCACTTGCAATTAATTTTACCTTCCATAAAACCTCCCCTTCCTGCTCATTAAAAGCTTGATTTTATAGCATAAAATTAACCCAATTCCTCTTCTTTTTAAATTACGTAAACAGTAAAATGGGCAAAATATCCCTATACTATTTTAGTATACTTTAAAACAATGAGCTTGTCAATATTTTTTATGACTTTTTTATTCAAATTTTTGAAAAATTATTGACCAAATAATTTTCTTATGCTATAGTTGTATTTTGCTGTTAGGAGAAGGCCTAGCGTGGCACTACTGCTTTCAGACTGAACGCAGTAGGTTCTTTTGTGAGAAGACCCAAAAGGCAGAGAGAGGCCTGTTGTCTCTCTTTTTTGTTTTAATTTGTAAGTCAATGGGGACGGAGATTTTTTAAGTCAATGGGGACGGAGATTTTTGGCTATTTTTTATTTATTATATATTTTTCTTATTTTGTCCTTACTAATTCCTAGTTCACAAGCAATTTTCCTAGATGATATTTTATATTTATCTTTTAACATAATTGTGAATTCCTTTAAATATGATTCCTCTTCCATTAATCTGAGTAAATCTATATCATTTTTATGTAAAAATTCCATTAAAACTTTCTTACATGTTTCGTTATCGTCTATATCAACATCCATGAAAATATAATCCTTTTTTATATTTTCATCTATCTTTCTATAATTTGAATATGGATAATCCTTTGCATTCTTACATATTCCTGCTACTACTGGATTATTATAAATGTATTTTATGCAATTGTATAAATGTTCTTCATTATAAATTCCTTCTGATTTAAATCTATCTCTGAATACATAACCAACTCTATTATATTTTTTATTATAATATTTCCCATACCTAGTTCCTAACCTTTGCATATATTTACTCAATTCTACAATTTCCTTTGTTTCAATAAGTATATGGGCATGATTATTCATTATACAATATGCCAATATTTTTACATTTTGTTCCTTACTTATTTCATACATTATTTTAATATAATATTTTATATCTTCTTGCCTTTTAAATATATAACTTTTGTTAATACCTTGTGTTATAACATGAAAAAAAGATGTTTTAATATAATTCCTTGGATTTCTAGACATAATTTTTTGACTCCTTAATTCTTTTTGATAAAATAAAAAATATAATATGATACAAATTTTATTTATTATACCATATTATATTTTACTTTTTTGTCGAAACTTGCTATTTTTCTATTTTTTATTATAGTCAAAAATCTCCATCCCCAATGGCTATAACTGATGTTAGTCTTTTTTGTTATTTTACTTCTTTTGCTTTTACTACTAGTCTTTGTGTTCCATATTCTTTACATGTAATTAGTGTTATTTCCTTTTTTCCTCCTGTTAGTTGGCTTGTGCAAGCAGTATCTGTTGGGTCTACTTGATATCTATCATATACAGCATATTTTATTGTTCTTCCAGTTAAATCTGTTAGTTCTATTATGTCTCCATTTGCTATTCCTGGTAAATTACCAAACATTTTTCCACTCTTATAGTTATGACCTACTATACAATAGTTCCCAACTTCGTTTGGTCCGTTAGGTCCCCAATATTTGTTTAATGATATTTTTAATAATTCTTCTGACCAATCTGAAAGAACTGGATAATCTATTCCAAGTTTTGGTATTCTAAGCCTTGCTTCACTATAACATTTTTCTCCATTTGGAAGAGTATATTCTAATGGTGTTATCCCCGCATTTTTGGCTGTCTCAGGATTGTTAACAGTATTTACTATTTTTTTATCATCTTCTTCGTCATCATCTATCGCAACAACTATTATATTGTCATATTCTTTTATCGTTGTGTCTTTTTTTGTTTCTGCCTCTTTCTCATTTATTGTATTATTATCTAATTTTATCTCTAATTTTTGTAATATTTCTTTTGAAACTTCTTCACTTTTTGTTCTATCATATTCTGCATATATGTAATAAGAAAAAAGTAGGCATACTAAAAGCGCAGATAAAAAAAATTGTAGTCTATATACCTTCTTTTTTCTACGTAGTTCAGGTGTTACATATATTTTTTCTGTTATAAGAATTTGATTCATATTACTTCCCCTACCTTCTTTTACTATTATTATAACATATTTAATAATGCTATTTCAATAATATTCTAATAATGTAATATAAACTTAATATTTTAATTTATTTTACATTCATTTACGATTTTTGCAAAGTCTCCGTAAAGTTAAGTTTTCACCTCTTACATTTTCTTCAATCCTTACTTGCCTTAGTAACTCCTTTATTTCTTCTTTTTTCAGTAAACCACTATTTGAAATTCCATTTACTAGTGTTTTTCTTCTTTGCATAAATGATGCTTTTATAAACTTAAAAAATAACTCTTCATCTTTTACATTTACTGGTGGTTTATTTCTTAAGTTTAATTTAATAACTTCTGATTCTACCTCTGGTTCTGGAATAAAACTTGAATTTGGAACAATTATAATTTCTTCTGGCTCTGAATAGTAATTTACTGCATATGTTATAGCCCCTGATAGTTTGTTTCCTGGTTTTGCTGTTAGTCTTTTTGCTACTTCCTTTTGAACCATTACTGTTATACTTTCTATATTTAGTTTATCTTCTAGTAATTTCATTATTATTGGAGTAGTTATATAGTATGGTAAATTTGCTACTATTTTTACTTTTTGTACTTTTTCTAATTCTGTTTCTATAATTTCTTTTAAGTTTACTTTTAATATATCTTCGTTTATTAATTCAAAATTATTATATAGTGAAAATCTATTTTGTAGTATTTTTATCATTCTTGTATCTAATTCTATACAAATTACTTTTTTTGCTTTTTCTAATAACTTACTTGTTAATGTACCTAACCCTGGTCCTATTTCTATTACTAAATCTTCTTTATCTATTTGTGCTGATTCTACTATTGTATTTATTACATCATCACTTATTAAAAAGTTTTGCCCTAAACTTTTATTAGCGGTAATATTATATTTATTTAGTATGAACATCGTTTCTTTATATGCGTTTTCCATGTTTTTACCTCACATTATTT
This sequence comes from uncultured Clostridiaceae bacterium, assembly GCA_948444845.1. Classification (GTDB taxonomy): domain Bacteria; phylum Bacillota; class Clostridia; order TANB77; family CAG-508; genus UMGS1663. The sequence goes on from CAOJVB010000020.1 coordinate 10,637, forward strand.
ATATTTGTAACTTTAAATTTAATTATATAGTATTTATTACATTTTGTCTATTGCTTTTTATATATGTTTAATATAAAATATTAATAAATGTTACAGTTTAAACTTACTGTATAAACTACTAAATTAAACAATATAAAAATTGTGACTATAATATAATTTTGTAAGCGATGGTGAAAAATGAACAAAAATAGTAATAAAAATTCTAATGAAAAAAATAATAATATATTAACAAAAATTTCTAAGAAAAAGCAAGCTCTTATAAAACCTCTTTCCTCTAAAAGGCTATTAATAGCTTTATTTGTGATTTTAATAGTTTTCTCACTATTAATTTTACGTATTGGCTATTTTCAATTCATAAAAGGTAGTGGATTAAAAGAACTTGCAAGTAGACAACAAACTACTAATAGAATTATAAGCCCAAATAGAGGTATTATATATGACGCAAATGGAAAAATATTAGCACAAAGTGCCTCTGTTGATACTGTTACTATTAATCCTTCTAGGATAAAAAACAATATAAAAAATAAAGAAAATAAAAGTGAAGAAGAGAAGAAACTTCAGGAAAAATTATCAAAAGCTTTTTCAGAAATTTTTGAATTAGATTATGAAGAAGTTTTTGAAAAAGTTACTAGTACATCTTCTTTAGAAACAATTGCAAAAAAAGTGGAACAAGATAAAATTGATAAGCTCAAAGATTGGATGGAAGATAATGAAGTTACAACAGGAATTAATATAGATGCAGACTATAAAAGGTACTATCCTTATGGAAATTTAGCTTCTAACCTTATTGGTTTTTGCAATACTGATAATGTTGGTCAAGAAGGTTTAGAACTTAAATGGGATAATGTTTTAAGTGGTACCCCTGGGAAAATTGTATCTATTGAAAGTGCAACATTTAGCCTTATTCCAGATAAAAACGAAAATTATGTAGCAGCTCAAAATGGTAGTAATATAACACTTACTATTGACGCTAATATTCAAAGTATTTGTGAAAAATACCTTAAGCAAGCTTGTATTGAAAACAATTGCAAAAATGGTGGAAGTATTATTGTTATGAGACCTTCAAATGGAGATATTTTGGCAATGGCTACATATCCTAATTTTGACTTAAATACTCCACGTACTATGCCAGAAGGCTTAGCCCCTAATTGGGATAGTTTAAGTAGCTCAGAACAATTAAATTCTTTATATAAATTATGGAGAAATAAATGTGTATCTGACACATATGAACCTGGTTCTACATTTAAAGTAATAACTGCTGCTGTTGGTTTAGAAGAAGATATTGTACAGTCTGATACTCAAAATACTTTTAGTTGTGTTGGCTACGAAATGATAAATGATCAAAAAATAAAATGTTGGACAAGTGGCTCACATGGTGCTCAATCATTAAGAAATGCACTTATGAATTCTTGTAACCCTGCTTTAATGCAATTAGGTAAAAAAATAGGAAGTACTACTTTATATAAATATTATAATGCTTTTGGTTTATTTAATAAAACTAATGTTGATACTGCTGGTGAAGCTAATAGCTATTTTTGGAATTTGAATGATGTAGGTAATGTTGAACTTGCAACTATGTCATTTGGTCAAAGGTTTAGAGTTACACCTATTCAGTTAATTACTGCCATTTCTTCTATAGCAAATGATGGTATACTAGTAAAACCTCGTATTGTTAAACAAATTGAAAACACTGACACAGGTGCTATTACAACAATTGACCCTGTTAATGTAAGACAAGTTATCTCAAAAGAAACTTCTAATAAACTAATGAATATATTAGAGTCTGTAGTAACAGATGGAACTGGTAGATATGGCGCCGTAAAGGGATATAGTGTTGCTGGAAAAACTGGTACATCAGAGCCTGATTATAATAATCCAGAGTCTGGGTATGTAGCATCATATGTAGGTATATCACCTGCCCAAAACCCTGAGGTTGTAATATTGGTAACCCTATATCATCCTCCAAAAAGCGGTTCACACCAAGGTGGTCAAATTGCAGGTCCAGTGGTATCGCAAGTTCTTACTGAAGTTTTACCTTACTTAGGTGTTCCTTCAGATGACTTAAGCCAAGATAATTCTTTGGATTTAAATAAAGTTACTGTTCCTGATGTTCGTAATAAAACAGTGCTTGAAGCAAAAAAAGCACTAGAAAATTTAGGTTTTACAGCTGTAATTTCTGGAAGTGATACTTCTTTATTAGTTACAGACCAAGTACCAAAACCTGGAACCTCTTTATTGTCTGGTTCTTCTATAAATATATATTCTTCTGGTAATGAAGCAAGAATATCTGTTCAAGTTCCAAACTTAAAAGATATGTCGTTCTCACAAGCACGTAATTCTTTAAAAGCTAAAAAGCTAAACATAAATGTAACTGGAACAGGCACAGTACTTACACAAGACCCAATGGCTGGAACTACTGTTGAAGAAGGAACTATTATAAATGTAACTTTACAAAAACAAACTAATGATATACATTAAAAAGTAACAATATCCTGGAGTTTTTGTAATTAGGATTATAGGAATTAAAATTATATTAGTTCTTATAATCCTAATTGTAAAAACTCTATTCTATTGTCAATAAATAACCCTAAAGTTACTAGTTAATGGTTTTTATAAAAAATTTAATTAGTAACATTCTAAATTATTTATCATATCGTTGACTTTTTATTTAAAAGATGTTATTATATAAAAGTAATAAATGTGGCCCCTTGGTCAAGCGGTTAAGACGTAGCCCTCTCAAGGCTGAATCATGGGTTCGATTCCCGTAGGGGTCACCAAAACGTTCCAAAAACCAAAATGTATTTCTTTGTAGGAGGCTTTGCAGTAAGCCTACCACTGAAATTGGACAAAATGAAAACTCACTGATTTTGCAAGTGAGTTTTTTTCATTTACTTGATTATTAAGTTTCTCAAAGCTAAAAACATTTCTATATCTTACATTTACTGACTTGTTTGTTATGCTACTGAAAGCTAAAAACATTTCAACTTTTTTCATTTGTTACTATTATTTTACTTGTTTATATTTCTTCTAATCTTCCCTTTATTACTTAATATATGTATGTATTTATTCTATTAGATTTTACTTGTCCGCTTCTTATTGTTATTCTTACTTTAATTGTTGTTTATTTCCTCTTCAAGCATTGTTTATCTATTTACTGGAAAAGGTTTTGCTCAAAACTGAAAAGATGATTTTAAGTCTTTCTTAATCTAAACTAATTATTGTTACTTTTTAGCATTTATTTCTTTGATTTTCTCTTTTAGTGTATTAGATACATCTTCCAACAAACGAGATATATCTATTACCATTATTTTTATATATTCTTTGTCATCATCATTATAGTATTTAATCTGTTTTAGTTGTTGCATTATTTCCCTTACTTGTTTTCATATCTTATCAAATGCTTTATATATATTAACTCTTGTTTCTTCTTCCTTTATTATTCTTACCATTTTTCTAACCTCAACTTTCTTATATTTTCAAAAATTCAGTTATTCTTTATCTTCAAGTTATCTTATTTCAGTTGAAAATCGTGTTTAAGAGTTGTTTATTGTTTTAGTGGGAAAGGTTACGCTTGAAATATAAAAACTCCTTAAAAAGTGTTATGGACTATTATTGTATTATTAGTAAATTTATGATAGAATTACAAGAAAAAAAGGAGAGTGATAGTATATGGCTATTTATGGTGGTGGTTGGTTTTATGACAGAAAGGGTTATAGTAGAGAAGAGATTTACAGAGAACTTATGACAAAAGGAATATTTTTTACTGATTATACTGATGATTATACAACGAAAACTGCTCAAAATGTACTAAACTTATTGGAGAATGCAAAAGCTGGTGATATTATTTATTTAAAAACATATAATATTAAGGAAAAATTTATGGAAATACAAGCAATAGGTCGCTTTATGGATGATAAACTATCTGATAAGGAAAATATTGGTGGTCAAAAGGGAACTGCTAGAAGTGTAAGGTGGGTTAAAAAATTATTATCAAATCCTATTCCTATTGAAATTTCTAGTCCAACAGAACACAATACTACTTTTTATGAAGAAAATAATGATGAAATCATATCAAAAATTATGAATTGTTTAGATGAAAAATAAATGAGAAAAGAACCTCTTGTTATTAAAGAAGTTCTTTTTTACTTAAATATTTATTCTTCCTACTATTATTCTTATTGTTATTGTTGTTTATTTCCTCTTCAAGAGTTTTTTATATATTTAGTGGGAAAGGTTACGCTTGAAATTAGAAAGATGACTGTTGCTCCTTATGAACTGTTATTTGTATTATTGATAGATTTATGCTGATATTGGTTAATTTAAGGACAAGAAAAGCCAGCTAACTTAATAACTGGCTTAGAATTATTTATAGTTATTCATAATTTTTGTTGTTTGCTCTCTTACACTTTCCATTTCTTTTTGATGTCTGTTTCCATTAATCATTTGTGTAATTATAGTGATAACTACTACTGCTATTAGTAGACCTTGTAAAATACTTATCCAGAAAGGTAGCTTTTCTTTACTTTTAATTGATATTACTGTACACACAGCTAAAATTACTACATTTATTCCTACTAAAAGATAGAGAATAATTCTATTAATTTGTATTATTATTTCTGTATTAACTGTTTTATTAATAGTTGACATTATTACAAATCCTAAAATTAAAACTATTAAACTTATCATTAATGCTTTAACACATTTTTGTAATTTTTCATTTTTTATAGTATGTCCATCTTTTTTATCTTTAACTATTCCATAGATTAAAAGACCTACTAATAATACTGCTAGTATATTTATTAACATATTTATTTCCTCCTTTCTTCTTATTATTAAATAGAACTATCAACATTATACTATACCTACTTTATTTAATCAAGTATTATTTATATTTCTTAAAGTATTGTTTTCTTATCTTAAATTACCATTTTGTGTAAAATTCTAAATAGGTGATAATATGAAAGAAAACAAAGAAAATACACTAAAAGTTATAGGTCAAAATATCAAGCGAATTCGTTTGATGAAAAATCTAACACAAGAGGGACTAGCAGAAAAGCTAGAAAAAAGTATAAATTTCATTAGCTTAATTGAGAGGGGCGAAAGTGGTATCAGCATTTCTACTATTATAGATATATGTAATGCACTTCAAATCTGCTCTGATGAACTCTTTAATGGCTTAATAGATAAGCAAGTTATTACAGAGGATGAGTTTATTACTAATTCCTTAAATATGTTCAACAAAGAAGATAAGAAAATTGTTAAGGGACTTATTGAATATATCATCAATTCTAAAAAGTAACATTATTGTTCTATACTGTCTAAATTGAAATTAGATAGCTTTATACCTAACGATAACCCTCTAAAAAACATCTGCTTATCTAAGTCATTATCTAATTCGTGTGCAAGACTGCATAATTCATCTAAACTATCAATGTTTTGATTTTCTAGGTGTTCTATGAAGTCTTGTTTTGCTTTTTCTAGTTTTTCTAAGTCTTGCTTGTATTTTTTAGTAGTTGGTTCTGCTAATACTATGTTATATAAATTTAAGATAATATCATTATCAGTCATAATTTGCTCCTTTCCATATTTTATTATGCAACCTAGGTCTAACAATAACTTAATTGGTCAAGAAAAAGAAATACCCTCCTAAAATCTAAAAATTTTTTTTAATCTCTGTAAGTATTGAGAAATCAACAAAAAGTTGGTATGAGAAAAATTTATGAAAAAATATTAAAAAAAGTATTGACAAAGTATCGACAGTATGATAATATTGTATCGACTTGTAGATACAAGGAGGAAAATATATGGAAACTGTGAAACTAATAGAAATTTGTTCAGTTATTTCCCGTGGCTTTAATTATGCTAGAAGTGAAATTAGTGAAGATAAATTTTGTGGTTATTCTGTACCTCAAATTGGTTTTAGTGATATTCACGAAGATGGAACATTTAACACAGATAATCAAATTGTTTTTATTAGGAAAAGTATAGCAAATAATTATCTTGTTTCTAATAAAGATGTAATCTTACCACCAACTACAACTGCACTGCCACAAGCAAAAGGAATAAAAAAAGATGGTGTTATGCTTGAAAAATTTGTATATTCTCAAAATGCAGTAATAATTAGACTAGAAGAAAATGCACCAATTACAAATTTTGAATTGATTAAATTGTTAAATACACCTAAAATACAAACACGTTTACTAGAAGAAGTCTATACAGGCAAAAGAGTAAAATCGGTATCAATAGAAAAATTACGAAATTTTGAAATACCTTTACCAACAAAAGAACAAAAGGAAATTCTGCAAAAACTATTAAACTGTGAACAAGAACTATACAAACTAAACAAACAACTTGAACAAACAATATAGATATTAAAAAAGCAAGAATTGCTGGAACAACCCTTGCTTTAAAATTTAATATAACTATGCTATGAAAGTATATACTAAACTCTAACTAATTTTATTATATACCTCATTGCATAGTCTGTCAAGTATGGCTTTTTGTTATACTGACAGATTTTTTAATGGAGGTAAGAAATGGAAAATAAAAACAATAAAATTAAAATAAAAAAACTCCCTTATGTATCAGTAGAAAACCCTGCTACTATAAAGGTATTTACTAATCAAAATGGAATTATTGAGGTAGAGTCAGTAAAGAACAAACCATTTGCATTAAATAGATTTATAAGATTGAACAAGTATGAGTACATAGATAAGGAAACTGGCGAAATCAAAAAATACAAGAAAACAGAAACACGAAATCAAAGTCCGAGCGAACTACGAAAGACCTTTAAAAACCTTAAAAGAACTATAAATTCAAACTTTACTGGAACAGACGGTGAAAAGCATATTACATTAACTTTTTCTACTCAGTCAATAGAGCCTAAATTGGTACATATTGAATTTAAACGTTGGTGGCGAACAATGAAAAAGTTATTCCCTACCCTAGAATATATATGCATATTAGAGCCAAACGACATTGAAGGAAATTGGCACTTGCACATATTGGTTAAGTCAATGAATAATGAAAGTTTAGACATAAGTCAAGAACTACTAAATAAAACTTGGAAACACGGTTTTAGTAAGGTAACGGACATTAAAAATGTAGATAATATTCGGTATGTATTTTTGTGCTAGATTTACGGATATCGACTTAAAAGAAGATATACAAAAAGAAAATACAAGTAAGTTAATACTAAAAGGTGCTAGACTCAAATATTACAAGACAGGACAAAAGATATTCACTACCTCACGAGGCATTGTCAGGAACAAGGGACACACAGTAACACAAGAAGAAGCAGAAGAAATGACACGAGGAGCAAAAATTTTGTATGCAGAAAGCAAAGAAATATCCAAAATAGATGAAAATGGTAAGAAAATTGTGCTTAATACAATAACCTACCAACAATATAAAAAAGAAAGGGAGTAATTAGTTATGGAAATGAAGTTAACTAAAAATCAAGAAAGAAGAGTAAATTATCACATAAAAAGAACAGAAAAGAAACTAGAAGAGATAAAGAAGAAACATTTCATAAGAGAAGACACATCATCAGTAGATGAATATATATTACAAAGAACATTGGTCATAACAGCAATGAAAGCTATGACAAGAGACATGTTTTATAATTTTATACGTTATAATAATATTTTTCCAAATACAGAATATAGCAAGTTATTAAATCCGATTAGAGAATTACATGACAAGTTAGAAGAAGCAGACAATAAACTAGAAGATATATATGAACGTATTATATTATCAAAAAGATGGGAAGAGTGGAATTGTCGTGATTAAACTAATCAAGACTAATATAAGTTCTAATGCACCCTATATATATATTTACTTGATTATATTAGGGTGTATTAAAACCAAATCAACTTAACTTAACACAAACAACAACAACTAAATTACTATATAAATTGGAGGTGCTATTATGCAAAGTGAAGAACAAGCAAATCTACAAGAATTACACTCTTGTTATGCAAGTGAAGATGAAATGATTATGACTGAAGAAATCAAACAAGTCCTTGATGAACAGTCAAAAGAGATATGGAAAGAAATCGAAAAACAATTAAGTGAAGAATTTGCAAAAGAATTTGTAAATTATTTTCCAGAGATATTAAAAGAAGCATTTAAGTAATGCAAGAAGAAATTGCTTGAGTAGTGTATTTCACTTAATAGATATACTATTCAAGCAAAATTTCAAAAATAAGGAGGGAATTACTATTATGAAAGGAATTAACTTATTAGAGAAAGAACTTTTACTAGATGACAAGCAAATTGAAATGTTAGCCTTTGCTATTAAGCCACAAGATATTAAGAATTATATCAATGAACACAGAGAAGAATATCGAAGTTGGTTATTCAGTGAGTATTTTGCAGAGTTTAACAGAAAATATAACTTAATTACTCAAGATTTTATTAGTAAAATGTATGAGTCAATAAAAGAATCATACACGAATCTAAAACTAATGTTAAAAAATAAATATGAAAAGGAGTGTGTTGAAAATGATGAATAACACTATTAAAGCTGTAATATATGCTAGATTTAGTTCACATAAACAGAACACGACAAGTACAACCGCACAGTTGAACGAGTGTAGGGCATTTGCTGAAAGAAATGGTTACTATATTGTTGGAGAGTATATTGATGAAGCTATCTCTGGAAAATCTGATGACAGACCAGAATTTTTGAGAATGATAGAAGATAGTTCAAAAGGAAAATTTGATAGAATAATCGTATATCAACTTGATCGCTTTGCTAGAAATAGATATGATAGTGCAAACTACAAAAACAAGTTAAGGAAAAATGGAGTTAGAGTTCTATCAGCCAAAGAAAATATTTCTGATGACGCTTCTCGGAATAATGATGGAAAGTGTGCTTGAAGGTATGGCAGAATATTATTCTGTTGAATTAGCACAGAAAGTAAATAGAAATATGCTACTAAATGCAGAGAAAGGGAGTTTCAACGGGGGAAAACCCGCACTTGGCTATAAATTAGAAATAGAAGACTTTGGCACATATAAGAAAAAGAAACTTGTCATTGATGAAGAAACAGCACCTATTGTGAAAAAAGTATTTGAAATGAGAGCGAACGATGTACCAGTTAAAGATATTATAAAATTCCTTAATGATAACAAGTACAAAAATAGCAGAAACAGACCATTTAACAAAAATTCACTACAACACTTATTCAACAACAAAAAATACATAGGAATTAACACTTATGGAAAAGAAGAATTTCCTAATGCAGTTCCAAGAATTATAGATGATGAGTTATTTGAAAAGGTGCAAAAGATTAAAGAGAAATACAAACACTCTCCGGGAATTAAAAAAGCAACAGAAAGATACCTACTAACTGGAAAAATATTTTGCGGACATTGTCGGTAGCAACTATATTGGAAAATCTGGAAACTCTAAAACTGCAAAAATGTATAGATACTATCGTTGCAACAAGAGAAATGACAAAAGTTGCAAGAATAGAACTATACCAAAGGACTATATCGAAGACAAAGTAGTTAGAAAGTTAAAAACTCTACTTACAGAAAAAAATATCGAAAAAATCTCAAAGAAGATATACGAAACCTGTCAAAAGGAAAATAACTCAAATATAGTAATTCAAAATCTAGAAAAGAAAAAGAAACAACTTAATAAAAACATAGAAAACCTAATGGTTGCTTTGGAGCAAGGACAACATATAGATATGATTAGCAACAGAATTACACAAAATGAGATAGAACTTGAAGAAACACAAAGTCAGTTTTTAATAGAAATGGCAAAAATCTTCAAACTTTCTGAAAAAGAAATCAAATTTTTCTTGACAAGGCTACAAGATGGTGATATACTAGATGACAGTTACAGAAAAGTGCTAGTTGATATGCTAGTCAACTCAATACTGGTTTATGACAATGAATTAGTTATAATCTGTAATGTTGGAAACAAGCCAATTACTTTAACGATTGACTTGATTGAAGATATAAAGAGTGAATTAGTAACTGACCCGTTTACGCTTGTTAAACGGTTCGGTTCACCAAAATATAAAATAAGATGTGTAAAATGTACTATTAATTTTACACATCTTATTTTATATTGATATATAATTAATTTACAAAGGAGAAAATATTTAGTTTCCTCCTTTGTTTTGATAGTAATTTCTTTTTTTACAGCTTCCATCACTTTAATTTATTTTGTATATTATAGTTTAATCTTTTTAATTACTGCTTGATTTAAAGTTGAAAGGTCTGTTGCTGTTATTTTTTCGTTTCCGTCTATATCTGCTGCTAACGCTTTTACTCCTTCTAGTTTAATTTTCTTAATTAAAACTTGATTTAGTGTTGAAAGGTCTGTTGCTGTTACTTTTCCATTTCCATCTATGTCTCCTCTTACTGCTATTTGGTATTCATAAGTCTCTCCTTCTTTTTCTACAATTGCCTTATATCCTGTTCCTACAAACTTATTAGGTGCAACTTCATTTCCTTTTGAATCATATATTTTAATGTTTCCATCTATTTGTATATTTTGTATAAAGCTATTAACTGTCGTTTCTGGGCTTACTTTACTTATGTATTTTTCTACTCCATCTATATTATATTTATCTGATGCTATTACTTCTTTTCTCCATTTTGCATAAAATACTTTGTCCCCTGTTTCACCTGGTGCTATTTGTAGTACTGGTTCTCCTATACATGCCTCATTTTCATACCATCCTGCAAATTCAAAGCCATCTTTTTCAACTTTCTTTGATAGATATACTTGTTCTCCATATGTATATTTATTTTGTGGTCTTCTTGTTACTGTTCCTCCATTTAATACATATGTTATATTATATATTTCTCTATTATAATATAGTTTTAATACTAAACTTCCATCTGCTGCTACTATTCCAGAAGGAATTCTATTTGGATGAGATGTATTTTCTACAAATCCTTCATAATCCTTTGGTACTGCTGTAACAAGTTTACCTGGATATTCTTCAAAATATTCTACTTCACATATATAACCTTCTACTTCTTCATCTTCTGTCCTTCTATAATGTTCTACTTTATATTTAGCTTTTTGTAATTGTAAAGTATTTATTATTCTATTTCCATTTATAGTTTTTGCATAATAGTATAAGTCTCCATCATTTTTCTCTATTTCGTCTATTTCATATACTATTACATTTCCATTTGAATCATATTTTGGTAAGTTTTCTATTTGTCCTTTCCATGTATTTGTATCTCCATTTAGAGCATTTGCCACAGTCAATTCTACTTGGCCTATTATATTATTTCCACTCTTTGCTACTATTATTACACTCTCTGGACGTTTTCCTGCTTCATTATTATTGTCTACCCATTCTTTTATTACTTCAATATTTATTTTATCATCTGGTACTGTGAATGTATTTGTTACTGTTCTTTCCAATTGATTTATAGTCTTAGTGTAGAATTTCAAGTCTCCTATTGTTTTCTCTATTTCATCTATTTCATAAGTTATCTCATTTCCATTACTATCGTATTTTGGTAAATTTTCTATTTGTCCTTTCCATGTATTTTTATCGCTTTCTAGAGCATTTGCCACAGTTAATTCTACTTGACCTATTATATTATTTCCACTCTTTGCTACTATTATTACACTTTCTGGACGTTTTCCTGCATTATTGCTATTATCTACCCATACTTTTGTTACTTCTATATTTATAGTTTCACTTGGCACTGCATACGTGTTTGTTACTGTTCTTGTCAATTGATTTATAGTTTTAGTATAGAACTTCAAGTCTCCTGCTGTTTTTTCTATTTCGTCTATTTCATATACTATTACATTTCCATTTGAATCATATTTTGGTAAGTTTTCTATTTGTCCTTTCCATGTATTTGTATCTCCATTTAGAGCATTTGCCACAGTTAATTCTACTTGGCCTATTATATTATTTCCACTCTTTGCTACTATTATTACACTTTCTGGACGTTTTCCTGGCGCATTATTATTGTCTTCCCATTTTTTTGTTACATCTATACCTATTCTTTCATCTGGTACTGTAAATGTGTTTGTTACTGTTCTTGTTTCTTGATTTATAGATTTTACATAGAATTGTAGGTCTCCACTATTTTTCTCGATTTCATCTATTGTGTATGGTATTACATCTGCATTACTATCATATTTTGGTAAGTTTGTTATTTGGCCTGTCCATGTATTTTCATCGCTTTCTAGAGCATTTGCCACAGTTAATTCTACTTGGCCTACTACATTATTCTCTCTTTTAACTACAATTATTACACTTTCTGGACGTTTGCCTGGTACATTATTATTGTCTTCCCATTTTTTTGTTACATTTATACTTACTTTTTCATCTGGTACTGTAAATGTATTTGTTACTGTCCTTGTTTCTTGATTTATAGATTTTACATAGAATTGTAGGTCTCCACTATTCTTTTCTGTTTCATCTATTGTATATTCTATTACATTACCATTACTATTATATTTTGGTAAGTTTGTTATTTGACCTGTCCATATATTGTTATTATCTATTAGCACATTTGCCACAGTTAATTCTACTTGGCCTAGTGTACTTTCTCCGCTCTTTGCTAATATTATTACACTTTCTGGACGTTTTCTTGGTGTGTTATTATTATCTTCCCACACTTTTTCTACATCTAAATTTATAGTTTCTCTTGGTACTGTGAATGTGTTAGTTATCACATTTCCTTGTATACTTGATACATAGAATTTTAAGTCGCCTTCGTTTACTGCACTTTCTACTATTGTATACACTATTTCATTTCCGTTTCCATCATATTTTGTTAAACCACTAAATGTTACACTACTTTCTGAACTTGTAATTACTTTTTCAGCTGATACAGTTTCTCCATTCATTATTTTAATCTTGATATTTTCTGGTCTATGCATTCTTTGTTCTTCTGTATCTATCCATACTTTATTTACTTCTATACTTATTGTTTCATCTGGTACTGTAAATGTATTAGTTATTGTATTTCCTTCTACATTTGACACATAGAATTTTAAGTCGCCTTCGTTTACTGCACTTTCTACTATTGTATACACTATTTCATTTCCATTTCCATCATATTTTGTTAAATCACTAAATGTTACTCTACTTTCTGTACTTGTTATTATTTTTTCTGCTGATACTGTTTCTCCATTCATCACTTTAACTTTAATACTTGCTGGTCTATGTACTCGTTGTTCTTCTGTGTCTACCCATACTTTGTTTACATCTATACTTATTGTATCTGTTGGTACTGTAAATGTATTGGTTATTGTTCTTGTTTCTTGGTCTACACTTGATGTATAGAATTTTAAGTCGCCTTCATTTTCTTCTGCTTCTTGTATTGTATATATTATTACATTTGCATCATCATCATACTTTTGTAAATCTTTGAATGTTACATTTTCTTCTGAATTTGAAATTACCTTTTCTTCTACTACAGTGTTTCCATTCTTTATTTGTATTTTTATGTTGTCTGGTCTACGCATACTTTGTTCTTCTGTATCTACCCATACTTTATTTACTAATATATCTGTTTTTATTTCTTTTATATTGTCTGGAACTCTAAATGTGTTTGTTATTGTTTTTGTTTCTGGATTTATACTTGATACATAAAATGCTAAGTCACCTTTTACTACTTCCTCTTCTACAATTGTATAGTCTATTTCATTTCCATCACTATCATATTTAATTAAGTCTTCGAATGTTACACTTTCTTCTGAATTTGAGATTACTTTTTCTTTTACTATAGTTTCCCCATTCATTATCTTAATTTTAATATTTTCTGGCCTACGTACTTTTTGTATTTCTGTGTCTACCCATATTTTTCTTACTGTTATATTCGTTTTTGCTTCTCTTATATCATCTGGTAGTGTAAATGTATTTGTTATTGTATTTCCTTCTACACTTGACACATAGAATTTTAAGTCTCCTTCATTTATTGTTGTTTCCTCTACCCTATAGGTTATTTCATTTCCTTCGCTATCATATTTTGGTAAGTTTGTAAATACTGTTCCTAATTCTGTGCTTGAAATTACTTTTTCTCTTATTACAGTGTCACCATTTTTTATTTGTATTTTTATATTCTCTGGTCTATGTACTTTTTGGATTTCTGTATCTACCCATACTTTTATTGGTTTTACCATTGTTGCAATTGTTACATCTAATGTGTTTTCAAATAATATAGTTACATTATTATCTTCTGTTTTGCTTGCCGTTACTTTATTACCTGTAATTGTTCCTATAGTTATTTCTTTTGTGCTACTGTCTCTTGTAAATTCTATAGTCTTTATTCCATTTGCTATTAAGTAGCTTGGTGAATTATTTAGTTCCTTTAATGTTACAGTTACTTTTCCTGTTCCTTTTATGTGGTTTAGGTTTATTTCTCCATTTTCATCTGTTAGTAATTCTTTATAGTAGTTTTCTCCACTTTCCGCTTGTACATGTACACCTATTAATGTACCTGCTACCTTATAATCTTTGTCTTCACTATCTACTTTTATTACTTTTATATTATAGCCTTCGCCTTCTTCTGAACTTTCTTCTCCGTTTAAAGCTACATTCTTTAATAATAAGTGAATAAATTCATCACCATATTTTTCTACTTCCGCATTTCCACTTTCTATATAAGCATTTGTAATTACGTTTATGCCTTTTTGTTTACTTACTTCTACTTTTAATACTATTGGTGTTTCATCTAAAGCATATCCAAATGGTGCTTGTACTTCTGTTATTTTATATGTATATAATGCTGATGATTGTACATCTGGCATTGGTATATTTTGAGCTGCTAATAATACCTCTTCATAGCTTCCTACTTCAAATGTTTCTCCTGTTTCTTCTAGTAATATATTGTATTTTGCTCCTATTAGTATTAAATCTTTATCCTTAGAGTCTACTTTATTTGCTCCTATTACAAATGTTGCATCTGGATAGTTTCTTACCCTTATTGTTATCTTCTTTGCATCATTATCTATAAATACGTCAACATTGCTGCTTCCTTGACTTAGTTTTATCCAACCTGTTTGGCTATCTACATTTAATAATACTTGTTTTTCTTTAATGTCAAATCTTCTTCCTGGTGGTGGTACAAGTTCTGTTATTCTTATACTTACTTTTCCTGTTCCATACATATCATTTATATATATTCTACCATCTTTGTCAGTCAAAGCTGTTTTTGTAATTCCTTGCATACCACTTTCATTGTCAACATCTATTTTTATTTTTGCATTTTCAAATGTAATACTTGAATAATATGCATCTGCTTTTATTAATTCTATATCATATTTTAATCCTTCTGCTTTTTTTGTATTTAGCACATTTATTTCTATATATTCTGTATTTTGATTTGTTATTTCTGCATTAGTGCCACTTACATTTGCTGAAGCTATTTTTCCTTTTGCATAGTTTACTGTTAATGTAAGGTCTCCCTCTAATTTGTTATATCCTTGTGGTGCTTCTAGTTCTCTTATAGTAAATGTATGTACTCCATCTTCTTTTGTTGGAAGACTTATATATTCTGCACCTTCATCTCCAGTTATAAGTTCATATTTTTCATTAGTTTCATTGTCAATTATTTCAAATTTGCTATTTTTTAGAGTTATTTCTTCATCATCATAATCCTGTTTTAATATTGATAATCCTATTCCTTTTGGCATTTCTTTAATTGTCATATTTATAATTTTATTTATATTATCAATTATTACTGTCGCATTTTCACTAGAATCATCATTTAACATTGTTATCATATGAGATTCTTCATCTCTATGTATTCGTATTTCATGTTTTTGTTCGTCTAATGAATAGCTTTCTGGTGCATTAATTTCTGATATTGTTATTTTGAAATCTCCAAAGCCACTTAAGTCTGATAATAATACTCTTCCTGTATTATTTGTATTTACAAGTTTTACTGTTTGCTCATTGTTTCCTTCATTTAATACAGTTACCATATATAATGCATCTTTTACTCTTATCTTGTCATTATATTTGTTTACTTTATCTATTTGTATTCCAAATACTGGTGTTTCGGCTTCCCCTGGTCTTATAGGGCTTGTAATACTTCCTGAGCCTGAACCTCCTGTGCCTCCTGAACCTGAGCCTCCTGTTCCTGGTTTTGTTATTCCTCCAGAACCTCCTGTTCCACTGGCACCACCAAGACCACCTGAGCCTGAACCTCCTGAACTTCCAGAGCCGCTTCCACTTCCTGAACCAGAACCTGTTCCTCCTCCTGTTATTATTCCTCCAGCACCGCTTCCGCCAGAACCTGTTCCGCTTCCGGAACCTCCTGAACCACCTGAGCTTCCGCCCCATGATCCACCTATTCCGCTAGAGCCTCCTGTTCCTGAACCTCCACCTGAACCAGAACCTCCTGAGCCGCTTCCACCGCCTATGCCAGAGCCTGTTCCTCCAATCCATGAGCCTCCTGTTCCGCCAGAGCCTCCGCCGCCTATAATAGTTCCATTACCTGAGCCTCCACCATATGATGTTCCATATTTTTCATTTCCTATTATTACACGTATTTCTTCATTGTCTTTTATGTTTCCACCCTCTAGTACACTTATTGTTCCTCCTTCATTTTTTACTATTACAGTCATTGTACTAGTAATACGGCGATATTTATATGGTGCTCTTAATTCTTTTATTTCTATAGTAGTAGTTCCTTCTGGGAAGTATACATTTGGTATTATTAAAACTCCATCTGCTTTTGTGCCTTTTTCTACTTTTATTTTACCTGAAGTAGGGTATACAAATGTTACTTCAAATATGGCACTTCCAAGTTTTATTCTATTATCATTATAGTCTCTTTTTTCTATTTTGAATGTCTTTAAGTCTTGTTCAATGTTTACACCTGACGAATAATTATTCATTACTGTTAATTTTATATCAACTTGAACATATTGTTCTTCTTCATACTCACTATATTCTTGGTTTATTATATGGTAATAGCTTAAGCCGTCTAAAACATTCATATAACTTATTTGCATTTTTCCTGTTGGGTCTACTTCATAGTATGCTTCAAAACCTATATCTTGGTTAATTCTTTCATATCCTATTGGTACTGTTTTTTCTGTTATCCAGAATGTTAATTTTCCTTTTTGAGTTACTAAATACTCTGGGAATTCACATCCTAATTCCTCTATAAGTTTCCCACTTGTTATTTTTGCTAAACCATTATCATCTGTTGTTAAGTCCCATGTCTTTCCACTTGTCATTTCTCTTAACTGCATTGTTACACCTTGCAATGGACGCATGAATTTATCTACCTTTGTTATATATATTGTATTATTTAGCTTTTCTTTTGCTTTATTATTTTCAGAGTCTATTTTATATATATTTCTATCTACTATTATTGTTTTTGATTCATTGTCTATTGTTACGCCTTCTACCTCACTAGATAATACATATTTTCCATCTTCTGTTTTAATTACAGGTATTTTTATTTCTTCTTTTACCATTTTATAGCCATCTGGCACTTTTGTTCTTTTTATTGTTAATAATATTTCTTCTCCATTTGTGAATTCTAATATTATTTCACCATTTTCATTCGTAACTTTATTTACAGTTATTGTGCTTGTCATTCCATTATTCAATACTTTTTGAGTTACTTTATATTTTACATCTTGTATTTTTGCTCCTGTATCTAAGTCTCTCTCAATTATTTTTAGGTCATAATCACTAAATATTGAACCTTCTCCTATTAGTCTTTCTTCTTCGATGTCTATATTGGTAATTGTATTTTGTGTATTTACATTCATTTCAGTTACAATACTTGTATTATTCTCTTTATTTGCTGATATATTAAAGCTCATAACTTTTATAATTGTTCCTGCCTCGTTGAAAGTTACTGCTATATATGTTTTATCTGTATTTTCCTTATAACCATATGGTGTAGCTATTTGCTCTAATTGGTATACAAATGTTCCCATTGCAGGTGGTTCTATATTTCTAAATTCTATCATCCCATCTTCTGTAGTTGTATGTTCTTCTGTAGTTCCATCTGGGAATGTTACTTTGAATTTTACATTTGCTACTTTTATGTCATTATCAACATTGTCTACAGTGTTAATTCTTATTGTGTTACTATAATCTTCAGTATAACTTAAATAGTTTATATTTAAAGTATTTTCCTCTACATTTGCTTCTATTCCTGAAGTTTTTGCTCCTGTTAGTTCTATATTATTTTCATCGTTTACTTTTATTTCTGCATATCTTTCACTATCATATTCAGCATATCCTTCTATATTTTCTGCTTGTTTAATGTATACTTTCATCGTATTTTTTCCAATAACATTTGCTATAAAAATGTTTCCATTTTCATCTGTTACATTTCCTAAGTATTCTTTAGTTGTTCCATCTATATATTCAACTATTACATCATATTTTGCATTTGCTATTGCTTCATCACTATAACCATCTAAATTTGTTATATTAACATTAAAGTTTTGCTCAAACACCTTATCATAATATAGTTTTAATACTAGACTTCCATCTGCTGTAACAACTCCAGTTTTTATATTTTCTTGTTTCGTTCTATTTAGTATATATCCTTCAATTACTTTTGTATTTGCATTTACTGTTGTTCCCATTATTCCATGTAATTCTTCTGTTTCTGATAGATAGTATCCATCTAATGTATCATTTTGTATATAATACTCTACTTTATATAGTATATCTTCTTGTGGTTCCCATTTTGCATAGTAATGTTTGTCTCCATTTTCTCCTATAATTATTTTTGTTATTACTTCACCTGTAAATTCTTTATTGTCATACCAGCCTTTAAATATATATCCTGGTTTTGTAGGTATTGGAAGAATATATTCTTTTCCATATTCATACTCTGATGGGTACTCACTTTCTATTGTTCCATCTCCTAAGTCTAGTTCTAACTTAAATTTGTATGATATAGCAGAAGAAATCTTTACTGGTATATTGCTATCATTTGTTGTTCCATCTCCTATTACTCCATCTGTGTTGTCTCCCCATGCCCATAAGTTTCCTTCTTCATCTATTGCTAAGCTATTATATAGTCCTCCATCTATTTCTTTAAATTTTGTTTCGTCTTTTATTTGTATTGGACTTACTTTATTCGCTATTGTTCCATCTCCTAATTGTCCCTTATTATTTAGTCCCCACATCCATAAGTTCCCTTCTTCATCTATTGCTAAGCTATGGCTATCTCCTACTTCTATTTTTTTAAATGGTATCCCTTTACTATTTGTTATTTTTGTTAAATTTGATCTATTAGTAGTTGTTCCATCTCCTAATTTTCCATTCGTATTATCTCCACATGCCCATAGATTTCCTTCTTCATCTATTGCTAAAGTGTTGTATCCTCCTGCTGCTATTTCTTTAAATTTTTTGTCACTTTCTATTTTAGTTGGTGTAGTACTAACATAAATAGATTCTGTTCCATTTCCTAACTGTCCTTTCTGATTGTTTCCCCAACTATATAAATTACCTTCTTCATCTATTGCTGCAATATTACAATAACCTGCCGCTATTCTACTAAACTTTGTTCCATTTTTTAATTGTATTGGGTTTGTTTTATTTGTTGTTGTTACATCTCCTAGTACTCCACTTACATTTTGTCCCCATCCCCATAAGTTTCCTTGTTCATCTATTGCAAAACTAGTATCTGCTACTTTTCCTGCTGCTATTGCCTTAAATTTTGTTCCCTTTTTTATTTGTACAGGATTTGCTCTGTTTGTTGTTGTTCCATCTCCTAATTGTCCTTGTCCATTACCTCCCCATACCCATAAGTTTCCTTCTTCATCTATTGCTAGGCAATGGGTACTTCCTGCTGTTATTTCTTTAAATTTTATATCTGCTTCTATTAGTGTTGGTACTAATGTAGGTAATGTTGAGGTTGTTCCATTACCAAGTTGTCCAGTTGTATTAACTCCCCATGCCCAAATGTTTCCATTTTCATCTATTGCTAAAGAGTGAGTTCTACCTGCTGCTATTTTCTTAAACCTCATTTTTTTATAGTCGATTTGCCATTTCGCATAATATGTCTTTTCTCCTACTTGTGTATTTTCAATTTTGGTTACAGCTTCTCCTGTAAATTGTGCGTTATCATACCAACCTAAAAAATTATATCCTACTCTTTCTACATCTGTTGGAAGATTTACTTCTATACCTACTACATAATTTGTAATTTTTCCAGTGTTTATAAAACCTCCATTTGTTTCAAAAGTTACACTTTCTCTTTTTCTATCATAATATACTTTTAATATTGTTGAGCCATCTTCTCTTATTCTTCCTGATGTCGCACTTTTAAATATAAATCCTTCATATTGTTTGCCTTCAGCTACCACATAGCTATTTTTTGCACCTTCTTTAGTCTCTGTCTCTACTAGATCATATCCATCTAAATTTAAATTTTCTTTATAATGTTGTATTTTATATTTTACTGTTTCCTTCTTTGCTATTGTTATTGGAACTAAACTACTGTTTACATCTCCTGTTCCTAATTCACCATTTTCATTTGAACCCCACACTTTTACACTTCCATCTTGTGTTATAGCAACTGTATGATTCCATGAAGCTCCAATTTGTTTAACCTCTGTTAATACTTGTTTTGGTACAGCAGTTAATGTTTTACTTCCATCTCCTAATTCTCCATTCCCATTTGCTCCAAAACTCCATAAGTTTTTTTGTGTATCTATTGCAAATGATGTGTTATATCCTACATCTATTTCTTCAAAAATCTTTCCTTCTTGAATTTTTGTAGGAATATTTTTACTTTCAAAGCTTCCATTTCCTAACAGACCATATTTATTATCTCCCCAAGTATATAAATTACCTTGCTCATCTATTGCTAGTGTATAGTGTTCCCCTGTAGAAGTTGCTACCTTTTTAAATACTATATCACTTTGTATTAATGTAGGGCTTAACTTATTTTCTTCATCTCCTAATGCCAGTTTCCCATTAACATTTGAGCCCCATGCATATAATTTACCTGTTTCATCTATTGCAAAACTACTTTCATTTCCAGCAGATATTTCTATAAATTTTACTCCTTCTGCTATTTTTATAGGTATATTACTATTAGTTGTTGTTCCATTTCCTAACTCACCTTTACTGTTTTGCCCCCAACTCCAAAGTGTTCCATTTTCATCTATTGCTAAACTATGTGTAAGCCCTGCTGATATCTTATTAAATTTTGTGTTATCACTATTTGTGATTTGTACTAGTGAACTTTTATTTACAATGGTTCCATCTCCTAATTGTCCTACACCATTTGCACCTAATGCCCATAACTTTCCTTCTTCATCTAGTGCTAAACTAAATAATCCTCCTGCTGAAACATCTATGAATTTAATTCCTTCTTTTATAAGACTTGGAGTTAACACATCTAATATTGTTTCATCTCCTAATTGCCCATTATTATTTACACCCCAACCTATTAAATTTCCATGAACATCTATAGCTAAAGTATGGTACATTCCACCTGAAACTTTAACATATTCATTTTTAGTAGGATCTAGTTTCCATTTCGCATAATATGTTATTTCTCCATTTTTACTAGAAGGTATTGTAGTTTGCTTTTCACCAACAAAATTTTCTTGTTCATACCATCCATCAAATATATGTCCTGGTTTTAATACATTTGTTGGTAAGTTTGTAACTTTTCCTTCTTCATATTCTGTTATAAAATCATTTGTAAAGTAACCACCATTTAACACAAAGTTAACTTTAGACTTTATTGTTTCTGCTGATATTTTACTTCCAAACATCATTGCAATACATATAAACATAAAAATTACAACTTTAAATTTTTCTTTAAGCTTCATGTTCATTTATTTTTCTCCTTTATATTATATATTATAAAATTTGATTTTTTTTAAATCAACATGAGCTATTCTTATATTTCACTATTTTACGTTTAAACTTATTACGGATATTACTTTTTTAGACTTTATATGTAGTTTTTTTACATTTTTTTTACTTTTTCTTGACGAATTTACAATATTTAATATTTTGCCTAATTTTTTAATGAATTTCTTTAATTACCAAAATTGTTGTTCTGCTTAAATCTACGCTTTTTTATTAATTACAAAAATTTTCCAATTCACTTAAAATCACGTGAATTTTCCTATCTTCCGTAAGTTTACACAAATATAATTTATTTTGTCAATTTTATTGAACTTTTTGGACTTATACTATATAATTCCTTTATAAATATTTATTGGAGGTTACATATGAAAAAATTTAATAAGAAGTTTTTGTTTATTACTTTTGCTATTATATTTATAATTGTTTTAATATCTATTTTTAGTGTAAGTATAATTAGAAAAAAAACTAATGATGATGCATTAAAAGCAAGTGAAACTAATGCTAGAAATAGGCTTTATAATGTATTATCATTGGCTTCTAATGAAAAAGAAAATAATACAGAATATAATAGTGAAAGTTTTCTAACTAATATGCTTATTTCTAATGGTTTAATAGTTAATGGTAATATTGTTAGTTTAGACAATTGGAATTTTGAAATTGATAGAGAAAATTTAAGCATTAATAATAATTTAGGTGCAACAAAAATTATATTTAATAATGATGTTATCAATTACTTTACTGGTACTACTTCAGATGGGCAAAAAATTGTTACTGCTCAAATTAATGTAAATAGTAATATCCCTTTAGATAAAATTATATTTGAAAATAATGATGGTACTTTTACAACTGAAGAAATTAATAATACTTCATATAGTAAAGATATTAATTTATTACTAGACAAAAAATATTTAATAACAGCTGTTGCTAAAGATGGTAAAACTAAGCTAGAAACATTTCAAGAATTTTCAGCTGGCAAATTTGATAGCTTACTTACAGTTGCAGATAAATGTATAAAAAAAGATGGAGTTTATAATGTTTCAATAAATGGTGAAACTTATGGTATTCATGCTTATGTTTATGAAGGTGATACTGTTATTAGTTCTAACACATCTTTAGGAGATGCAAACGATGTAGCTACTTCTTTGACAAATTACAATGCCAAAAATATGGTATTAATGAAAGTAAATGGCAATTTAACTGTAAATGCTGATTTAACTGCTTTTAGTAATACATATGGTGGACCAAAAGGCTTCTTTATTTATTGTACTGGAACATTAACTAATAACAGTACTATTACAATGAGCAAAAAGGGTGCTAATGCAAATGGTCAGAATGTATACCTTTGGAAAAATGCTAATGATAGTTATGAATATGTTCCTGCCTCTGGAGCTAATGGTGGTAGTGGACAATATGCAATATTAAACAGTAGTAATAAAACTGTTATTGTAAGTTCATATAGTAAAGGTTCAGATGGTAACAATCGTAAGACTGCTGGAGGTGGCGGTGGTATAATTGGCGTAGGTTCTGTAAGGAATGGCAGTTCAATGCAAAATGGAGGGGATGGCTCAGCGGGCACTTCCTATGGTGGTGGTTGCGGTGGACGGCGGAACATATTCTAGCGCTTCTGATCAAAGAG
>CAOJVB010000021.1 GCA_948444845.1 uncultured Clostridiaceae bacterium
TTATATATATTAAATTTTTATATATTTTTGTTTCACATCATTGACACTTATACACAATGTCGAACTTTATCAAAACAATTATGTTTACAAAAGACACTAAATGTGATATAAATAGAATATTCTATTTAGCACATTTAGTGCTTTTAAATTTTATTTCAAAATAATTAAAAAACAAAATCACAATTAGAACTATATGGTGATAAATATATAGAAATATCAAATTAATTTATTCTTAAATAAAATCAAAATAAAAGATTAAATACTAATAAAAAAAGAAGGGAGGACTATTTTACATATAAAAGGGCTAATAAGCTACATAGAAAATATATTATAAAAGGAGAAACTTATATGCAAGAAAACAAAGAATTATTAAAGCCAAAAATAGATGTAGTATTTCATTCCTTATTTAGAGTAGGAAATGAAAATATAACAAAAGCAATTATTTCGGCAGTAACAAAAGAAAAAATAAATAAAATAGATTTGGATAATAACAGACATATATTAGGAAGATATCCAGAAGAAAAGCTAGGAATATTAGATTTAAAAGCGACATTAGATAATGGAACAATATGTAATGTAGAAATACAACTAGCAGATAATAAAGACACCGCAGAAAGATTTTTATATTATTGGAGTAGAATATATAGTAGTCAACTAATTAAAGGAGAAGACTATGGAAAAATAAATAAAGTAATAGGAATTATAATAATAGACTATGAATTTAATAAAACAAGGAAAATAGAAGATTTAAGTACAAAATGGAAGATAAGGGAAGTAAGCAAAGGAGAAGAAATCGAGTTGACAGACGTGTTTGAATTATATATAATAGAGCTACCAAAAGCAAAGAGAATATTAGAAAAGGATGCAAGTAATAAGTTAGCACAATGGATGTTATTTTTAAATAATCCTAATGAAAAGGAGGTAGCAAAGATAATGAATGAAAATAAAGAAATTAAAGAAGCAATGAATGAATTAGAAGAGATGAGTAAAGATAAAGAACTAAGAAGAGTAGCAGAATTAAGAGAAAAAGCAATAAGAGATGAAAAAAATGGTTTAAGACATGCTAGAGAAGATGGATTGAGAGAAGGAATAAAAGAAGGAATAGAAAAAACTAATAGAGAAGTAGCAAAGAAAATGAAAGAAAAGCATATACCAATTGAAACAATAGTAGAAATAACAAAATTAACAAAAGAAGAAATAGAAAATTTATAGACAAATAAAAAATTTGAAATCTTCGTTTGAAATGAAGTAAAAATTTATAAAAAGAAAATGGGAGAAAATAAATATGATATTAGCAATAACACGGAAGATATGAACAAATAGAAGAAAAACACTTTAAAGAGAATTTTTATTTAAGTAAGGATTATAAAGACATATTCGAAAAATTAGGCGTACTACTATTCCCAGTAGCATCAACAACAGGACTAGAAAAAGTAACCCAGATATGTGATGGTTTAATAGTAACAGGAAGAGCGATAGATATTAATCCAAAATATTATGGAGAAGAAGCAAGAAAAGAAACAAATTTATCAGAAGATTATGACAAAGAAGATGAATTAGACTTAATGCTTATAAAAGCATTTCATAAAGCTAATAAGCCAATTTTAGGAATTTGTGCAGGTGTGCAAATAATAAATGTATGCTTTGGAGGAAGTCTGCATCAAGACATAAAAAATCATACAAGCAAAGAAGAAATAACAATTCATTCAATAAATATAGAAAAAGATTCTTTCTTAGAAAAAATTTACAGCAAAAACAAAATAGAAGTAAATTCTTTCCACCACCAAGCAATAAATAAAGTAGCAGAAAACTTTAAAATTGTAGCAACTAGTGAAGATGGAATAGTAGAAGCAATAGAATATAAAAACATAGTAGGAGTACAATGGCACCCAGAAAAATCAAAAGATATGAAATTTTTTGAAAAATATATTAAAATGTATATAAAATAATAAAAAAAGCTTGCATTTGCGAGCTTTTTATGTTATTATAAAAAGCGTTAAAAAATACACACACTTAAATAGAGTTTAAAAAGTGTGCTTAGGCTAAGAAAGCTTTAAGTCTTTTTAAATGCTTTAAAATTAAAGTGGAGGTAAAACAAAAAGGAGGAATAGAAAATGGCAGTAGTTGCAATGAAACAATTACTAGAAGCAGGTGTTCACTTTGGACATCAAACAAGAAGATGGGATCCTAAAATGGCTGAATACATATTCCAAGCAAGAAATGGTATTCACATTATAGATCTACAAAAAACATCTAAAAAATTAGACGAAGCATATAGCTTCATGAGAGAACAAGCAGAAGAAGGAAAAACATTCCTTTTCGTAGGAACAAAAAAACAAGCACAAGAGTGCATGAAAGAAGCTGCTGAAAAAAGCGGTATGTACTACGTAAATCAAAGATGGTTAGGTGGAATGCTAACAAACTTTGGTACAATAAGGAAAAGAGTTGAAAGACTAAACGAATTAGAAAGAATGCAAGAAGATGGGACTTTTGACGTATTACCTAAAAAAGAAGTAATACTACTTAAAAAAGAAATGGAAAAACTAGAAAAGAACTTAGGTGGAATCAAAGATATGACTGAAATTCCAGGAGTTATGTTCGTAGTAGATCCTAAAAAAGAAAGAATAGCAATATTAGAAGCTAAAAAATTAGGAATTCCAGTAGTTGGTTTAATAGATACAAACTGTAACCCAGAAGATTTAGACTACGTTATACCAGGAAATGATGACGCAATACGTGCTGTAAAATTAATATCAGACGCAATGGCAAACGCTATCATCGAAGGTAGACAAGGTGAATCAATGGAAATGGCAAGTGAAGAAGAAACAGTTGCTACAGAAGAACCAGAAAGCATGGAAGAAGTAGTAGCAAACGAAGCTGAATAATAAATAAGTATAAAAAACAAAAAAGGGTAGAGCCTTTATCTGCTCTACTCTTTTTTAATTGAATAGGAAAAATCGATTTTAATGTAGGGGCGTGGCCTTGTGTCCGCCCGCGTGGCGAAGCCACTTTTGTTCTACAGAAGTCAGAAGACCGAAGTCAGAAATAAAAAAATGTAGAAGTTAAAAATCAGAAATTAGAGTTTAGAATAGTGTAGAATATTAGACAATATTACAAATAAAGTTATATATTACTTAAACTTCAAAGAAATTACCCTAAAATCCGACCTCTGACTTCTGACTTCCAACTTCTAATTAAAAGGGAGGAATAAAAAAATGATTACAGCAAATCAAGTAAAAGAGTTAAGAGAAAGAACAGGAGCAGGAATGATGGACTGCAAAAAAGTTCTAACAGAAACTAATGGAGATGAAGAAAAAGCAATAGAACTATTACGTGAAAGAGGACTTTCAAAAGCAGCTAAAAAATCAGGAAGAATAGCATCAGAAGGTTTAGCAGATGCTTATGTTTCAGAAGATGGAAAAGTAGGAGCAGTAGTAGAAGTAAATGCTGAAACAGACTTCGTTGCAAAAAATGAAGAATTCAGAAGTTTTGTTGCAGATGTTGCAAAACAAGTAGCTGAAAAAAATCCAACAACTGTAGAAGATTTATTAGCACAAGAATCAATAGCTGAAGCAGGAAAAACAGTAAATGAAGTATTAACAAACAAAATAGCAACAATAGGTGAAAATATGTCAATAAGAAGATTCGAAAGATTTGAATCAGCAAATGGAACAGTTGCTAAATACATTCATGGAGATGGAAAAATAGCTGTTTTAGTAGAAATGGAAAATGCAACAGAAGATTTAGCAAAAGACGTATGTATGCAAATAGCAGCAGCAAGACCAGAATACTTAGATAGAGAAGCTGTACCACAAGAAAGAGTAGAAAAAGAAATGGAAATATTAAAAGCACAAGCTATGAATGAAGGAAAACCAGCAGAAATAGCAGAAAAAATGGTACAAGGAAGAATAGGAAAATTCTACGGAGAAATATGCTTAATAGAGCAAGCCTTCGTAAAAAATCCAGATGAAAAAGTAGGAAAAATGGTAGAAGCTAAAGGAGCTAAAATAGTAAGATTTGCAAGACTTGAAAAAGGTGAAGGACTAGAGAAAAAAGAAGAAAACTTTGCTGAAGAAGTTGCAAAACAAATTAATGGATAATAATCAAATGAGATTTTTGGGACGCACCCGAAAGTCTCATTTTTTAAATAAAAATGAGACTTTCGGGTGCGTCCCAAAAATCTCATCCCAAAAATCTTCAAAAAATCTCTTGACAATAATTTTTTTTAGAGTTAATATATGAATATACATTCATATATTCATATATAATTAAAAAGGAGAAAGTAAATGGAAGAAAAAGATTTAGTATGTAACGAAAAATGCCCACATTATAATAAAATAAAAGAAGTAAAAAGTAAGGAGCCTTCTTTTGATGAAATAATAGAAATGGCAGATATATTTAAACTATTTGCAGATAGTTCTAGGCTTAAAATAATATGTAGTATATTAAATAATGAACTATGTGTATGCGACTTATGCGAACTTTTGGGTCTTACACAGTCAAATGTATCACACCAATTACAATTACTAAGAACATCAAAATTAGTAAAATACAGAAAAGAAGGAAAACAAGTATATTACAGTCTCCAAGATGAACACATAGAAAAAATAATAACAATGGCATTAGAGCACATAAGAGAAGAAAAAAATTTGATATAGAAAATAAGAAAGGAAGGTAACTAAAATGAGTGAACATACTTGTAACCACTGTAATCACTGCCATACACATGGAAATGAAACAGAAGAAAAATCAAATAAAAAGGATATAGTTTTTTACATCATTTCAATTATAATATTTATCCTAACATTTCTACCAATATTAGAAAATTATAAAATTTGGGGCTACTTGCTAGTAGTACTTTTATCAGGATATGAACTAATAATAGAAGGGATTAAAAATATTTTCAAGCTAAACTTTGAAGAAGATACGTTAATGACAATTGCAGTAATTGCAGCATTTGCATTAGGAGAATTCCCAGAGAGTTGTATGGTTGTACTACTATTTAAATTAGGAGAATTTTTAGAAGAAAAAGCAGTAGAAAATTCAAATAAAAATATAAAAAGTATAGTGGAAATAAAAGCAAAAACAGCCAATATAATAGATGAAAAAGAAAATATTAAAGTTGTAAATGTAGAAGAAGTAAAAGTAGGCGAAAAAATAATAATAAAACCAGGAGAGATGGTTCCACTTGACTGTAAAATTTTAAAAGGAACAGCAAACCTTGATATGTCAAGTTTAACAGGTGAAAGTATGCCAGTAAACGTAAAAGAAAATGAAGAGATACTATCTGGAAGCATAAATTTAAACCGGAAGTTTAATATGTGAGGTGCAAAAAGACTATAAAAATTCAGCTGCCACTCAAATAGTAGACTTAGTATATGAAGCCACAAACAATAAAGGAAAAACAGAAAATTTTATAACCAAATTTTCGAAAATATATACACCAATTGTAATTATTCTAGCAATAATTATAGCAGTATGTATGCCACTAATATTAAAACAAGAATTTAAAACTTGGATATTGAGGTCTCTAGTATTTTTGGTTGCATCATGCCCATGTAGTATAGTAATATCAGTACCTTTAGCATTCTTCTCATGCATAGGAAAAGTATCAAAAAAAGGAATGATAATAAAAGGAAGCAAACATATTGAAAATTTATCAAAAGCAAAATATGTAGCATTTGATAAAACAGGAACAATAACAACAGGAAAAATGCAGATAGATGAATTAAATTTGATAGGAGATATACAAGAAATAGAAGCTTTAGAATATATGTATGCTATCGAGAAAAATTCAAACCACCCAATATCCACAGCGATTAAACAAAAAGTGGAGAGTTATGGATTAAAACCAAAAACAATAGTAGATGAATATGAAGAAATTGCAGGATATGGTGTTAAAGGGAAAATAGAAGGAAAAGAAGTACTATTTGGAAATTCAAAGTTATTAGAAAAAAGCAATATAAAAGAACAAATAAATAAAAATGCAAGCTATTTAATAGTAGATGGAAAAATAGAAGCTAATGTAACTTTTAAAGAAGAAATAAGAGAAAGTAGTTTTGAAATATCAAAAAAATTAAATAAAGTAGGTATTAGTGAAACAATAATACTTACAGGTGATAATGAGGAAAGTGCAAATAAAATAGCAAACAAAGTAGGAATAAACAAAATATTTGCAGGTTTACTTCCAAAACAAAAACTAGAAAAAGTAAGTAAGCTAAAAGAAAATGGAAAAGTAATATTTATAGGAGATGGAATAAATGACAGCCCAGTTTTAGCAGAATCAGACTTCGGAATAGCTATGGGAGATGCCTCAGAAATAGCAGAAAGTAGCGCAGATGCAATTCTAATATCAAACAATATAGGTAGCTTACCAAATATAATAAAAATAGCAAAAAAGAGCATGAGAATAATAAAATTTAACATAGCATTTTCACTAATAGTAAAGGCTATTGTTCTAACTCTAGGTGTTATTCGGCATAGCACCAATATGGCTAGCAATAGTAGCAGATACAGGGGTCAGTTTACTAACAGTATTAAATAGTATAAGAATATTAAAATAGAGGTAGCAAGTTTGCGACCTCTAAAATATTGTAAAAGGTAAATATGGTAATATATATATGTTAAGAGAATAATAGAAAAGTACTTGGAAGTAAACATAAAAAATGATATAATATATGCATATTGTACATTGAAAATTTAATAAGGAGGTTTAATATTAAAAATTTGTAACAAATAAACATTGCTAATTAAATATTAGGAGGTATTATTATGCAGCAGAACAACTTTGAAGAAATCAAGAAAGATTATGTAGTAGACATGTCTGTAAACCCTCTTCGGAGCTTCGAGGAGTTAAGCACAGAAGAGAAACAAAAAGTACTGGAATTAAAAAAATCCTTAGATGATTTTAGTGCAGAATCTTTAATAAATTTTTCCTCTGCTACCTCTAGCACTATTTCTAGAGATACAGATGACTTCTTGAGGTCAACTAAGCTAAATGATCTAGAAGGCTTTAATCAAACTATGCTTGAACTTTCAAATAAATTAAAATCGGTTGATACTAAGAAGTTATCAGAAGTAAAGGATAATAGATTTGCAAAATGGCCAATTATTGGCTCAGTTATGCAGACTTCAATAGGCAAAAAAGTAAGTGATATAGCAGCTAAACAGCAAAGTGTTGAGAGTTTTGTATCTTCTACAGAAACAGTATTACACAAAGTTAGAATATCATTACAGGAAGACTTAGTTCGTTGCAATGCAATGAAACAGAAAAACATTGAGTATGCAAACTCTCTTGAGTTTGAATGCATAGCATTGCAGATTCGAAAATCTGAATTAGAGGATAAGCTCAATAGCTTTATGAATAGTTCAGATTATAATCCTAGCAATTTGGATGATCTGGAATATGTAGGGCAGTTAAACGATGGTATTCAGGAAATTTCCAGAAAGGTAGACAATACGGCGAGATTTAGACTGCTTGCAATACAGGATTTACCTACTCTAAAAATAACCAGAAACGCAGAGGTAACAATTATAAACAAGATAGATGATACTATTGTGAACCTTATTCCTCAATGGAAGAAAGCTTTTTCAAAGGCATTACTCTCATATCGACTGTACAATTCAGCAACTGTCTTAGAAGCAGTACAACAGACCTCAAAATAAATATTTGAGCAGAGTGCAAAGCTCACATCAGATGCTGTTATAAAGTCAGCACAAATGATTGAGGCTCCTCAGGTTGCTTCTGAAACTCTTAGAAAAATTAACGAAACAATTATTTCTATGTGTGATGAAGTTACAAGAATATCAGCAGAAGCTACTAAAATGAGAGAAAATGATTTGCCAGAGCTCAAAAAGATGGAACAAGAAGCTTTAGCAATAGAAACTAGGACTAATAGGAAATAAGGAGGAAGATTATGAAAGGTAAAAATCCTAATTTAGGAAAAAAGCAGTTTGAAACAGAAATGAAAATGCCTGAATATATTTGCTTGAAAGAAAAATACAAGTGTGAAAACTGTGTATTTAATAAGAAAAACAAAGATAAACGTTATCGGTATGTATTTCCACACAATATAAAGTACATGTTTTCTACGTGTAAGGCAAATCCATCTAAGAGAACACAGTGCAAAAAAAGGTGCTGGTTTATTTCAAATCTATGTAACTTAATCACAGCAGTAGTGGTTGTTATAGCTTTTATAGCTATTTTTTCACATGTGCAAAGCTTGATGTTATCATTAGCATATACAATACCAGTTGCAGTTGTTTTTGATATAATATGTTGCATAATAGAGTATCTGGTAGACAAAACTTTTGAAGGAATTGAAAAGCTAAGAAGATATAACTACGACAAAAAGGTCGAAAATATTGAAGCTGTAAATAAGGAAATAGCAAAAGAAAAGGAGAGGCAAAAAGAAAATGAAAAAGAACTTTACAAAGACATTGAAAACGCTAAAAACTTATTTGCCGATCTTTCAAGCCAGTATCTAAGTAAGATGAAGGAAATTAGCAAATCAGAAAATTTCCCAGAACAAAAAAAGCAAGTCTATAAGAAGTATAAAGAACTATTAAAAAATATAGAGAGCCTTTTAAGAAAAATTACATTGGGAAATTTCTATTTGTCAGAGGTAAAAACATTTTTTCAGGTTTACCTACCTAATTTATGCCAAAATATTACTATTTATGCACAAAAGGTAGAAAATGAAACTGAAACTAAAGAGCAAATAGACCAATTAAATAAACTTCTGGAAAGTTTTAATACAAAAGTTACTCAAATTAAGGAAAACTTGGATAAATCAGATGCAGAAAGTTTGGTGTATAAGATGCAAGCTCTGCGAGAAGTCATTTTAACAACGAAAAATAAACAGGAGGATTAAGTTTATGAAGTCAAAAACAAAGCGGGTTATATTATGGGGCATATGTTTGGTAATATCTGTTATAGTTATTGCATTTAATCAATACAATGAAAGCTTACCTAAAATAGAACAAGGTCCGAAGGTAAATAATGTATATAATGACATAGAAAAAGAAGGGCTTGTAAAAGAAGTATTTGATAATGCACTAGCTTCTAAAAAGAAAGTGACTTTTGTAACAGATACAGACTATGCTGATTGTATATTAACTAAAAATGTAAATGTTTTAGAAGATGAAGATAATAAAATAACTTTGACATCATATACACCGTTAGTAATTGTAATGAAAAACTCTACAAATCTCAAAAAATACCAAGACAGCGGATTACTTATTTCGTCAAAAGAAATTGATAACTCTGCAGAAGATGAAATTTCAATTGACTTTAAAAAAGTAATTGATGCAGTTGTTAATGGAGAAAATTGGTCAACATTTGGAGGAGAAGAGAAAGAAATAAAAATAATTGTTCCTAAGAAAGATAGTATTGAGGGGGGACTATTTTATAGCTTTCTTGTAGCGACCATTAATGGAGGAAGTTATCCTCAAAATAATGAGGCAATTAATGCAGCTAAAGCAACCGCTAACAAGTTTTGGAACTCTTCAAGTTGTGTAGAAGCAGAAAATTCAATTAATGACCTAAGCAAAATTAGTGTGGTAAATGAAACAGATATGTATGTGTTATTTGAAGCGGATTTAATGAATAGCACAGCTTGGAATGCTAATAAACTTGATATGAGTATTGCATATCCAACAACAACAGTGGTAAAACATATATATATGCAATCAGAAGAAGACTGTGGAGAACTATTTAATTCATTATCAATGCAGTTAAATTACAGAACATCAAATACACATTCTTTTGCAGAAAATACAAATTATAATGTAAAAGATAGTATTGAGTTTATAGAAGTACCTGTTGAAGTCTTTTCAACTAGTGGAATAGAAGATTTTTCTATTATGATAGTTATAATACTTTTGATTTTGATTGTGATTGTGATTGGTGTACCAGTTATTGCTGCGATACTATCTTAACCAACCTTTTTATTAAGTTCCTAAAAAATTAATTAATCAAAAAAATAGATAAAGTAGAAGTTTGCTTTATCTATTTTTCGTTAAATAGGAAACACTATGAAACTTTTATTTACAATACGAAACGAAATTAAATGAATACTTTAATATCAGCTATATAGAAAAATTACAACAAACACCTTGCCTTAAACAAGGTGTTTATTATATAATACAAGCATAATAAAAAAATAAAGAGGTAAAAAATATGAATACAGAAAAAAAGAAAATCAATATTAAATTTAATGTATTAGCAATTATTGCAATAATTATACTTTGCTTTGCAATATGCCCGAAAACTTTGCAAAACGATACATTCTATACAATAAGAATAGGGGAATTAATACTAAATAATGGGATAGACATGAAGGATCATTTCTCATGGCATGAAAATTTACCTTACACATACCCACATTGGGCCTATGATACAGGGATATATTTAATATATCATTTAGGAGAATTAACTTCAATTCCAGATGGAGGAATGTTGTTTATATATTTATCTACAATAATACTTACTTGTATATTAGGAATATTAATTTATTTTACAAATAACAAACTAACAAAAAATAAACTAGTATCCTTCTTTATAACAATGTTTTCAATATATTTACTAAAAGACTTTATTGCAGCAAGAGCACAATTAGTAACATTTATACTATTTGCTTTAGCAATTTTATTTATAGAGAATTTCTTAGAAAGTAAGAAAAAATGGTATCTGCTAGGAATAATATTAATTTCAATAGCCATTGCAAATATACACATAGCAGTATGGCCATTCTTCTTTGTATTATTCTTACCATATATAGCAGAATATATAATTGCTTGGGTTGCCCAAAAGAATATAATACAAAGATTAAAAGTATTTAACAAAAAAGACATAGTAAAAAGTTTAGAAAAGAAAATATCTAAACAAAAAGATGAATTAAAGCAAGAAGTACTAAAACAAAAATTAGAAAAAGCAAAAGAAAGTCTAATATTAGAACAAGAAAAATTTGAAGATGTAAAACAAAAATCAAGGCAATTACGTGATAAGCCATATAAAATAAAAGTAAGAAAAGAAAATGCAACATTATGGCTTGTACTAGTTATGATAATATGCGCATGTACAGGGTTATTAACACCATTAGGAAGTGCACCATATACCTATTTAGGAAAGACAATGCAAGGAAACACAACTGCAAGTATAAGTGAACATTTACCATTAACTTTATATAATAATAAAGAAACAATGGTAGTATTAGCACTACTATTATTTATACTAATATTTACAGATACAAAAATAAAACTAAGAGACTTATTTATGATAACAGGTCTAATATATTTATCATTCATGTCAAGAAGGCAAGTATCATTACTAATACTAATAGGAGGCTTCATATTCTCAAAATTATTAGCATACTTAGTAGAAAAATATGATGCAGAGGGATGTAAGAAATTCATTAGCTTTATGACTACAATAATAGGAAAAGTATGTACAATAGCAATAGTAGTATTAGTAGCATTTGCAATTTATAAACCAAAAATAAATAACCAATATATAAATTCATCAAGCTACCCAGTAGAAGCATCAACATGGATGTTAGAAAATTTAGATGTAGAAAATATAAGGCTATATAATGAATACAATTATGGAAGTTATTTGTTATTTAGAGGAATACCAGTATTTATAGACTCAAGGGCAGACTTATATACACCAGAATTTAATGGAAACAAAAATGAAGAAGGAAAATATGAAGGAAGAGATATTTTCTCAGATTATATCAATATATCATCAATAGGAACATACTATGAAACAAAATTTGAGGAATATGATATTACACATGTAATAGTTGTAAAAAAATCAAAATTAAACATGTTCTTATCAAGGAATTCAGATTATAAAGAGTTGTATTCAGATAATAACTTTATAATTTATGAAAGAAATATGTAAGAGTATATGGTAAAAAAATTATAGAAATTTGAAATACACTACCTTATGCATTTATATATATTAAAATAAAAATCCAATCCTCCAAGACAAAGTGTATTCAAACGCTGTGGGAGGGCTGTCGGGCTTCAATTTTGACTTTAATATATATAAACACATAAGGTTACTCTATATATTATAAATACTACTATTCTATAATATGATAAAAGAAATTTTAAAGGAGCGATAAATGAAAAAAACATTAAGTGTAGAAAAAAATGAAACTATGCGTTTAGATGCATATATAAGTTCTAATTTACCAGAGATATCTAGAATGACTGTAAAAAGATTACTAGAAGAAAGTAAAATTTTAGTAAATGGAAAAGTTCAAAAGGCATCTTATAAACCTTTGTTAAATGATAAAATTGAAATAGAAGTAGAAGAGCCAAAAGAAATAGAATTAAAAGCACAAGCAATACCAATAGATATAATATATGAAGATAATGACATTATAGTAGTAAATAAACCAAAGGGTTTAGTAGTACACCCAGCAAATGGAAATCCAGATGGAACATTAGTAAATGCAATAATGGCAATATGCAAAGACAGTCTTTCAGGTATAGGAGGAGAAATAAGACCAGGAATAGTGCACAGATTAGATAAAGATACTTCTGGATTATTAATAGTTGCAAAAAATGATATGGCACATATAAAAATGAGTGATCAAATAAAAAATAGAGAAGTAAAGAAAACATATATAGCATTAGTAAGAGGTTTAGTTCCAGAAAATGAAGCAACAATAAAAATGCCAATAGGAAGAAGCACAAAAGACAGAAAGAAAATGGCAGTCACCAAAAACGGAAAAGAAGCAGTAACACACTTCAAAGTACTAGGAAGATATACCACAAATAATGGTTCATATACTCTATTAGAAATAAAAATAGAAACAGGAAGAACACACCAAATAAGAGTACACATGGCAGAAATAGGTTACCCAGTAATAGGAGATAGTGTATACTCAAATGGTAAAAATGAATTTAAAGTAGAAGGGCAATGTTTACACGCAAAAAAGCTAGAATTTAAACACCCAATAACTGGTAAAGAAATGAAATTAGAAGCGTCACTGCCAGAATACTTTAAAGAAATAATAGAAATGTTAGAGAAAGCTGCCAATGGGGACGGAGCTTTTTGACAACATTTGTGTCAAAAGGGACAGACCTTTACTAGCAAAAAAGAAAATAGGAGTGTCCCTAGTGACAATAAAATTGTCAAAAAGCTCCGTCCCTATTGACAGAAAGGATAAGAATATGGAAAATGATGAAATAAGACTTCAAAAATACCTTGCAAATAATGGAATACTTTCAAGAAGAAAGGCAGAAGAAGCAATATTAGAAGGTAAAGTAAGAGTAGATGGAAAAGTAGTTACAGAGCTTGGAACAAAAATAAATCCTACAATGAATAAAGTAGAATATGAAGGAAAGCTTGTGAAAGTCGAAGAAGAAAAAGTATATGTGCTACTAAATAAGCCAATAGGCTATGTAACAACTGTAAAAGACCAATTTAATAGAGATATAGTTACAGATTTAATAAAAGGGGTAAAAGCAAAACTTCTGCCAGTAGGCAGACTAGATATGTATACATCAGGGGCTCTAATACTAACAAATGATGGAGACTTTATATATAGAGTAACACATCCAAAACACGAAATAGAAAAAACGTATAATGTTACTTTAAAAGGTATAATAGAAAATTCAGAAGTACAAGAATTAGAGAAAGGTATAAAAATAGATGATTATATAACGAAACCAGCCTTTGTAAAAATACTAAAAATAGATAACGAAAAAAATATTTCAAGAATTCAAATAACAATCCACGAAGGTAAAAACAGACAAGTAAGAAAAATGTGCGAAGCAGTAGGAAAAAGAGTTTTGGCACTACATAGGTCAAAAATAGGGACTTTAGATGTTAAGGATTTAAAGATTGGAGAATGGAGATATTTGACTAAAAAAGAGATAGAAAGAATGTAAAAATATGTAAATATAAAAAGTCTAATAAAAAATACAAAGTGGATTGAATAGATTTTAGAAAAGACTAAAATGGTGAACAATTATAGTTCTATAATTGTAGAAGAGAAAATAAGAAACTTTAATCCAACGGTGAAGATTGAAAGGTAATTATAAAATGCTATCTATTTAATAATAGGTAGCATTTTTATATCTAAATTGAATAAAAACTAAAAAAACAAGCAACACTAAGAATGGGTGATAAAATATGAAAATATCTTGGATAAAATATGAAAAAGACAATAAAGACTTTACAATAGCTGAAAGATTAGGAATGGATGTATATAGAATAGAAAGTCCAGAAGAAGTAGATAATAAAATGCAAGAATTAGTAAATAATAACTATAAAACAATAGTACTTTCAAATGAAGTAGCAGGATTTTCGGAAGATATTATAAAAAAGTATCAGAATAATAAAGATATAAATATAATTATAAGTCCACGAAATGGAGTATAAAAATATAATAATAGCATATTTATATACAAATATAAAATTGCAAAGGTGATAAAAAGTGTTAAATTACGAAGAGATAGAAAATATAGATATAAGAGAAAAATTTATATTAGATTTTAGTTATATATTTAATAAAGTAAAAAATGAAAAAAAATGTTTAGAAGGAACATTTTTATGCGTAGGAACAGATAGAATTACAGGAGACTGTTTTGGCCCACTAGTAGGAAGTAAATTAACTCAGAAACTAAAAGACTGCAACTATTCAAATATAAATGTATATGGAAGCCTAAGTCAAAATTTAAGTTACGAAAATATAAATAAAGTAATACAGAATATAGATAAAAAATCAATAATAATAGTAATAGATGCAGCACTTTCAAAAGAAGAAAACATAGGAAAAATATTTGTACAAAAAAGCAAAACAGTATTAGGAAAAGGATTAGAAAAAAATAAGATAGAAATAGGAGATATAAGTATAAAAGCAGTAGTATCAAAAGACTATAAAATAGCAAGATGTAACTTTAAAGCACTACAAAATATATCACTAAATGGAGTAATGAAGTTAGCAGATATTGTATCAGAGGGAATATTTGAAACAATTAAGAAAATATAAGTATAAACAAAGAAAAAATGGAAAAAATCTATATAAATGATTTATAACATAGGAGGAATTTATATGGATATACAAAATATGAAAAATATGGTAGTACTAAAAAATTTACCTTCAAATTTAATAGAAGAAGCATTTGTAGTGCTAAAAGATAATGTAAAAGTACATAAAGAAGAATTAGCAGTAAATAAAAAAGGAGAAAGTAAAGAAAAACTAAAAAATAATAAAGACTATGTAATAAAAGAAGCAGAAAACATAGTGTCAGAATATATATCAAAAATAGAAAGAAAAGAATTCAAAGTAAGTAAAGAAAAAATAAAACTAGAAGAAAAATGTAAAAAGTTAAAATATGGTTGCATATTTTTTGGAATGTTTGCTTTTCTAAGTACAGTAGGACTTTTAATAAGGTGAAAGATTTGGGACGTGAAAGATTTGGGACGTGTGCAGAAATTTCTGCACACGTCCCAAATCTTCCGTCTTATTAAAAGTTTAGGAATAAAAATACAGAGGGAGCATATAAATTAACAAATGCATTTGCAAATGAAAAAAGAGGTGTTTAAGTTAATGGAAAGAGTGGTAAGTTCAGAAGAAAGAATTAGACGAGCAGAGGAGATTTATAATAGAAGAAGGATGCAAACAGGAGTTAGGGTACCTAGTTCAAGAGTAAATACATATAATAGAAACGAAACTTTTCCAGATAAATATAAGTTATATAAAAAATTAATATTACAAGTAGCAATTTGTTTTGTTATTTATTTTATTTTCTATTTAGTAAAAAATTCAAATTATATATTTTCAGAAGACTTTATGACCAAAACTAGAGAATTTTTAGCATATGATATAAATTTTGGAAATATGTATAATATGGCAATAGAATATTATAATAATAACTTAAAATCACAATTTGTACTTACTTCTCCTAATGAAGAAAATAATGAAGAGAATAATCAAAATAATGAAAATACAAATGTAGTACAAGAAAATACTGTAGTGAATGAACAAGTAGGTGGAATAGGTGGAGGAGATGAACAAGATGAAGAACAGCAAAATACAACTGTAATTAGTAAAGAAGTTAAGCAAACATCGGCCCCAGAGGCAACAGTCCAGTTATCACAAATGGAAATAGATGCAAATGATATAAAACAAAATCATAATTTAATAGTTCCATTAGTTGCTACTATAACATCAAGGTATGGACCAAGGCAGGGAAGTGAAATAGTTTCATCAAACCACGGGGGAATTGATATAGGGGCTAATGAAGGAACAGTATTTGTTGCAGCTATGTCAGGAACAGTTATTGAAGCCTCTGGAGAAGGTTCGTTTGGAAATCATATATATATACAAGAAGGAGATGTTTTGACTATATATGCACATTGTAAGACTTTATATGTAAAAAAGGGAGACATAATAACTCAAGGTCAAAAAATAGGAGAAGTAGGTCAAACAGGAAATGCAACAGGTCCACATCTTCATTTTGAAATACGAAAAGATGGTAGAAAAGTAAACCCAGAATATGTGTTAACATTTGCGTAAATAAAGGAGCAAAGATGAGAATACGAATACATTTGAAAATTTTTATATTTATTTTAATATTTTTAATAACAAATCAAATTAAAATATATGGAATATTAATGTTATTTGCATTAATACATGAATTAGGCCATATGTTAGTTGGAATATTATTAGGTTTTAAACCTATAAAATTAGAAATAATGCCATATGGAGTATCAGTAGGGTTTGACATTAAATGTGAAGATTATAATAAAAAAGTGAAAAAAGGAAATATATTAACCATTAAAAAACTAATTATTGCTTTAGCAGGACCATTAACTAATTTCATAATAACTGTAGCATTTTTAATAATAAATAAAAACTTATTTGGAATTGAGAGAAGTTTAGTAATATATGCAAATATACTAATAGGAATATTTAACTTAATACCTATATATCCTTTAGATGGGGGAAGAGCCATTAAAAATATTTTACATATAACAGTAGGACTAAAAAAATCATATGAATACACAAATCAAATATCAAAAATAACAATATGCTTATTAACAGGGATATGTAGCATTGCAATTTTATACATAAGAAATATAGCAATATTATTAATATTAGCATATTTATGGTATTTAGTAATAGTAGAAAATAAGAAATATAAAATGAAATTGAAGGTATTTTGCTATGAATAAAAAAAGTGTTTTATAAATTTTACATAAAACTATTGCAATTTATGGAAACATGTGACATACTAAGAATATAGGAACAATACAAATCACTCATAGAGCAGGAGGAAAGCAAATGAACGAAATGAGATGTGTAGAACTGGCAAACGAAATGAAGGAAATCATCAGTGCAAACACGGAGGCAGCACGAAACGTGATGAATGAGCGTATGAGTGCGCTTGAGCGGATCAAGAAAGAGTTAGAAACTGCAAAGCAGCAGTGGAAGGCGATCAAAAAAGCCTTTTCTTTCAAGGAATTGATTCGTGCAAAGGTGAAAGGCATCAGCGCAGATGAGGCACGAGATATGGCTCAGCGATATGAGCAGTATGCAGAAACTACTGATCAGATTGAAACAAGCCAGCAGGAGTTGGATGACACAACAGATCTTCTGTTTGAAGCGCAGGCATCTCTTAATAGAAGAGAAGAGATTGAGCGACGCGCAGAAGCACTCCTTGAAGCACTGACTATGCCAGAGTAATAACACAGAAACAAATGCGTAGCAAAATAGAGCCAAAAATCGGCTCTATTTTTGCGTTTACAACTTTCCTAAATATACTTGTAAAAAATACAATAATTAGTTATAATATATTAGAAAAGAAAAATAGGTAAAATATGGCAAGATATGGATTATCTGATGAAATATATAATAAAAGAAATAATAAAACGATATAATAATTACGAATTTAAAATATTTGGCTCAAGAGCTAGAGGATACAATAAAACAAATTCAGATATAGATATAGCTATAAGTAACTGCTTAGAAGATAAAGAAAAACTTAATATTAGAAATGAATTTGATTTATTAGACATTCCATATATGATAGATTTGATATTTATAGAAGATATAACTAAGGAAGAACTTCTAAATTCAATAGAAAGAGATGGTAAAAAGTATAAGTAAATTTATAGGAAGACAAAAAGATTATAAGAATGCTTTAAATAAACTAGAGGAAAAATTTGAACAAATATTATAAAATGGAGGAAATTAGATGTCAGAGAAAAAAAGAATATTAACAGGTGATAGACCAACAGGAAGGCTTCATATAGGTCATTACTTTGGTTCACTAAAAACAAGAGTAGAAATGCAAAATTCAGGAGAATATGACCCATACATATTAATAGCAGATGTGCAAGCCCTAACAGATAACTTTAACAACCCAGAAAAAGTACATAAAAATGTAAGAGAAGTAGCAATGGATTACTTAGCATGTGGAATAGACCCTAAAAAAACAACAATATATATACAATCTATGATACCAGAAGTAGCAGAACTTACAGTGTTTTATTCAAACTTAGTAACAATAGCAAGACTTCAAAGAAACCCAACAGTAAAAACAGAAATAGCTCAAAAGAAAGAAATATTTGGAGAAAGTGTAACATATGGTTTTTTAGGCTACCCAGTAAGCCAAGCAGCAGATATAACATGTTTTGAAGGAGCATATATACCAGTAGGAGAAGACCAACTTCCATTAATAGAACAATGTAGAGAAATAGTAAGAAAATTTAACAGCATATATGGAGAAGTTTTAGTAGAACCAGAGCCAGTGCTATCAAATGCAAAAAGAATAAAAGGCTTAGACGGAAACGATAAAATGGGGAAATCTTTAGGAAATGCAATATATCTAGCAGATACTGAAGAAGAAATAACAAAAAAAGTAATGAGTGCAGTAACAGACCCGGGAAGAATAAAAAAAGATGATAAAGGAAATCCTGATATATGTATGGTATCATACTACCATAAATTATTTAGTACAGAAGACGAAGTAAAAACAGTATGTGAAGAATGCAGGGCAGGAGCAAGAGGCTGTGTAGCTTGTAAAAGACAGCTTACAAAAAATATATCAGAAACGCTAAAACCAATAAGAGAAAAAAGAGCGTATTACGAAGAACATCCAGAAGAAGTAGATAAAATACTAATGGAAGGAACAAAAAAGGCACAACAACTAGCAAAAGAAACAATGAGAAAAGTTAAAGAAGCAATGAAATTAAACTATTTTGATAATTAAAAGGAGAAATTAAATGAAAGTTTATATTGTAAGACATGGAGAAGTTCCACATAATGCTCTAAAACAATATAATGCGACAGATGAAGATTTAACGCAGTTAGGAATAGAACAAGCAAAAGAATTAAGAAATAAAATTAAAGATATAAATTTTGATATTATTATTTCATCTCCACTAATTAGAACAAAACACACAGCAGATATATTAAATATAAATAATAATAAAATTATTTATGATGATAGGATAAGAGAGCGAGATTGTAGATTTAAGTGGAAAGCCATTAGAGGTAACAAATAGAGAAGAATATTGGAATTATTATACAACTATACAATATGGTACAGCAGAAAATATAAAATTGTTTTTTGGACGAGTACATAAATTTTTAGATGAGTTAAAAACTAAAAAATATGATAAAGTATTAATAGTTGCTCATAGTGGAATATCAAAAGCATTTTATGGATATTTTAATGGAATACCAGAAGATGGCAAATTTCTTAATTTAGGATTAAAAAATTGTGAAATAAAAGAATATAATTTATAGAAATGGAGAAAAAAATGTTTACAGACTATGCAAAAATATTAGTAAAATCTGGTGATGGAGGAAATGGAGCTGTTTCATTTAGAAGAGAAAAATATGTAGCAGCAGGGGGACCTGATGGTGGAGATGGCGGAAAAGGTGGAGATGTATATTTCTACGTAAATCAAGACCTAAATACTCTAATAGATTTTAGATTTAAAAAGAAATTTATAGCTGAAAATGGAAAAAATGGAGAGGGAAACCATAGATATGGTAAATCAGCAGAAGATTTATATATAGGTGTTCCAATAGGAACGATAATAAGAGATGCTGAAACAAAAGAAGTTCTAGCAGATTTATCGCAAAAAGACCAAAAAGAATTAATATTCCCAGGTGGAAGAGGTGGAAAAGGAAATTCACACTTCGCAACATCTACAAGACAAGCTCCACATTTTTCACAAGGTGGAGAAAAAGGAATAGAAAAAGAATTAATACTTGAACTAAAACTTATAGCAGATGTAGGTTTATTAGGTTTTCCAAATGTAGGAAAATCAACCTTCCTTTCAAGAACAACCTCAGCAACCCCTAAAATTGCAAACTATCATTTCACAACACTAGAGCCAAACCTAGGAGTTGTAAAATCAGAATATGGAGATAGCTTCGTAATAGCAGATATACCAGGAATTATAGAAGGGGCAAGCCAAGGAATAGGCTTAGGAATCCAATTTTTAAGACATATAGAAAGGACAAGGTTATTACTACATGTAATAGATGTATCTGGTGTAGAGGGAAGGAATCCAGTAGAAGATTTTAATATAATAAATGAAGAATTAAAACAATACAGTGAGAAATTAGCAAATAGAAAACAAATAATAGTAGCAAATAAAATAGATAGTATGCAAGATGAAAATCTATACAAAGAATTAGAAAAGATGGCAAAAGAAAAAAATATAGAAATATTTAAAATATCAGCAGTAACAGGAGAAGGCCTAAAAGAATTACTTACAAGAGTAACAGAAGTTCTAAAAACACTTCCAAAAGAGGAAATTGTAGAAATAAAACAAAGAAAGCTATATACATTAGAGGAAAAAGAAGAATTTACTATAGTAAAAGAAGATGGAATATTTGTGGTAGATGGCCCAGGAGTTCAAAGAATAATGAGGAGAGTAAATTTAGAAGATAATGAATCAATGCATTATTTCCAAAAATGTTTAGAAGAATTAGGAGTAAATAAAGCTTTAAAAGAAGCAGGAGTAAAAGAAGGAGATACTGTTAAAGTTGTAGATTGGGAACTAGAATGGTATGATTAAAATTAAGGGGGAATTTAAAATGAAAAAGAAAATAATTTTAGTAGCTATAATAATAGTATTAGCAATAGTAGGAGTAATAGGATACATGTTAGCATCAGATTTAATGCAAGAAATAACATTAAGAAAAGAAGCTGATATAATAGGAAAATTAGACATAACAAAAGACAATATAGACATGACAATAAAAACAAAAGGCGACTATGGAGTAGTAGAAAAAACTATGAAAGAATATATGAGCACATATGGAACTACATGTAAAGAACTAATGGATATATTACAAGATGACCAAATGGCTAATATATTAACAGCAGAAAACTATAAAAATGATGGTAAAGAATTTGTAAAAACAAAAGAATATATAACAAAAACAAAAACAGACTTCAACGAAAAAATTAA
This sequence comes from uncultured Clostridiaceae bacterium, assembly GCA_948444845.1. Lineage (GTDB taxonomy): Bacteria > Bacillota > Clostridia > TANB77 > CAG-508 > UMGS1663. Next base: position 21,461 of record CAOJVB010000021.1, read on the forward strand.
TAAACTAATAGATATGAGTTCAGAAGAAAAAATGATGGACGCAATAAAAGAAAAACAATTAGAAGATAGCTATGTGGAGTTATATAAAGAAATAATGTTAGGAAATGAAATAAAAGAAGATTTACAAGAAGTAGTAAAAGAACTAGAACAAGCAAGCCAAATGATAAACAATAGACTAGAAGGAGAAGAAAAAATAATTAATTTATTAATAGAAAACAAAGATAAATGGAATGTAAATGATAATGGAGAGATAGAATTTGAAACTCAAAAATTAGTAGACGAGTATAATAATTTAATAAGTAGCTTGTAATGATTATAAAAAATGTCAAACAAATTTAAAACTTTTGTTTGACATTCTTTTGTTTGTGTGATATTATATAAAAAATAAAAAAATTAGGAGTGATGTAAATGAGAACAAAAAAAGACCCTATGGAATTAAATAAAAGAGAAAAAGCAATATTAAAATTTATACAAAAACAAGTAGAAACAAAGGGATACCCACCATCAGTAAGAGAAATAGGAAAAGCGGTAGACTTAAGTTCAACAGCAACAGTACATAGTTATTTAGCAAAATTAGCAGAAAAAGGCTATATCAAAAAAGAAAATCAAAAAGGAAGAACACTAAGGTTACTAAAAGGAGTAGATAACAAAGAAATAACAAAAGAAAACAAAAACTACTATACAGGAAGGGAAATGGTAGAAGTTCCAGTAATAGGAAAAATTACAGCAGGAGAGCCAATATTAGCAGTAGAAAATGTGACAGACACATTCCCAATTCCAATAGACTTTGTAGGAAATAGTGAAAGCTTTATGCTTACAGTACGAGGAGAAAGCATGATAGAGGCAGGAATACTAAATGGCGACTATATACTAGTAAAAAAACAAAACACAGCAAACAATGGCGAAATAGTAGTAGCACTAATAGGAGAAGAAGCAACAGTAAAAACATTCTATAAAGAAAAAGACCATATAAGGCTACAACCAGAAAACAGCACAATGGATCCAATAATAGTACCAAACTGTGAAATACTAGGAAAAGTAGCAGGGGTATTCAGAAAAATGTAATTAAATAAGAAATGGAGAATTAATATGGCAAGAATGAAAAGGCTTTTTATGTATGGAGTTTGGGTAATAGCATTTTTTATATTTTCACAAATAATGATATATATAGCAATAAACACTACATATAAATATAAACCAGTAGAAGGAAAATCATCATTAATTACAACTGCTGAGTTACAAGCAACATCAATAAATGGTATTGCAAAATGCTGGGTAAAAAACAATACACAAAACAAAATAGAAAATAAATATATAAAAATAAATTGCTATTCAAAAAACGATGTATTAATGGGAACAAAATACATAAAAATAGATGAAATACAAACTAATGAAGAAAAAGAATTTGAAGTCAGATTTAATTTCAATAAAGTAGATAAAGCACAAATAGAAATAGTAGATGAATTACCACAAGACACCGAAGAAAGGCAAATAATATCAGACCCTGAAATGTCAATGACAATGGTAATTAGCGCATTAATATTACTAATACATTTTGGATAAAAAGTAAAAGACATATTTTCTAGTATAGGGGCACGGGGCACCGTGCCATTTGTTATTGAATAGGAAAAATCAAGATTTATACCGTAAGGGCACCGTTTGTGGGAATACCTTTGTGAACACGACACCACTGTGCCCTTATGTTCTTAGAAAAAAGGAGAGAAAATGGCTAAGATAAAAACAATATTTGTATGTAATAGCTGTGGATACGAATCAGCTAAATGGCTAGGAAAGTGCCCAGCATGTAATGAATGGAACAGTTTTTATGAAGAAAAGCTAGCAAAAAATAGCGATGGTAGCTTTTCAGAAGGTAAAAAAACAAAAAGTGCAAAACCTTCTAAATTAAATAGTGTTGAAGGAAAAGAAGCAGTTAGAACTTCAACAGGAGTTGGCGAACTAGATAGGGTTTTAGGGGGAGGAATTGTAAAAGGTTCATTAGTATTACTTCGGAGGTGAACCAGGAATAGGAAAATCTACACTAATCCTTCAAATATGTGATAAAATGAAAGGAGAAGGAAATGTTTTATATGTTTCAGGGGAAGAATCAGCAGAGCAAATAAAAATGAGAGCAGATAGACTAGGAATAAATAACGATAATATAATGTTTTTAGGCGAAACAGATATAGACATTATTGCACAGGCAATAGAAGAAATGAAACCAAAATTAGTAATAATAGACTCTATTCAAACAATGTATAGTGACGAAATTTCATCAGCAGCAGGAACAGTAAGTCAAGTTAGAGAAATTACAGCAAGAATTATGAAAATATGTAAAGAAAAAGCTATAACAACTATAATTATAGGACATGTAACAAAAGAAGGAAATATAGCAGGACCAAGGGTTTTGGAACACATGGTAGATACAGTTTTATATTTAGAAGGAGAAAGATATTTTTCATATAGAATACTAAGAGGGGTAAAAAACAGGTTTGGATCAACAAACGAAATAGGAATGTTCGAAATGCAAAATAAAGGAATGGTAGAAATCACAAATCCATCATCAATACTAATATCAGAAAGGGAAGATAATCCAGCAGGCTCTGTAATAGTAGCAAGTATGGAAGGAACAAGACCTCTTATGATAGAACTTCAAGCCCTAACATCACAAACAGTATTTGGTATGCCAAGAAGAGCAGCAAATGGGATAGACTATAATAGGCTGATACTTCTAATGGCAGTACTTGAAAAGAAAGCGAAAATGCCACTAAGTTCACAAGACATTTATCTAAATGTAGTAAGTGGAATAAGAATTCAGGAGCCAGCAATAGACTTAGGAATGATACTTGCAGTAGCTTCAAGCTTTAAAAATATAAGTATACCAACAGACTTAGTAGTAATAGGAGAAGTAGGGTTAACAGGCGAAGTAAGAAGTGTTAATATGATAGAAAAAAGACTAAAAGAAGCAGAAAAATTAGGATTCAAAAAATGTATAATTCCACAAAATAATAAAAAACTATTGAAAGATGAATTTAAATTAGATATAATAGGCGTGAAGAATATAGAAGAAGCATTAAGAATATTAAAATAATTTGATTTTACGATATAAAAAACAATAATAGCAATAAGGAGAAAATTAATGATTACAGAGGTGTTAAAGCTTATAGCGCCAGGTACACAAATAAGACATGGTCTGGAGAATATACTAAAAGCGAAAACTGGTGCATTAATAGTTATAGGAGACAGTAAACAAGTTTTAGAATTAGTAGATGGTGGCTTTAGTTTAAATATAGATTACACACCATCTAGGTTATACGAACTAGCAAAAATGGATGGTGCAATTATATTAAGTGCAGACCTGAAAAAAATACTATATGCTAATGCACAATTAATACCATCTTCAAATATAGCTACAACAGAAACAGGAACAAGGCATAGAACAGCAGAGAGAACAGCAAAGCAAACGGGAGAAATAGTAATTAGTATTTCTCAGAGAAGAAATATAATAACAGTATTTAAAGGTTATGACAGGTATGTTTTAGAAGATACAAGCAAAGTAATTTCGAAAGCAAACCAAGCACTACAAACAGCAGAAAAATATAAAAAAGTATTTGACGAAAAACTAAATTTACTAAATGAATATGAATTTAACGATATAGTAACACTAGAAAATGTAATAGTATCAATACAAAGAGCGGAAATGGTTATGAAAGTTGTAGGGGAAGTACAAAAAGCAATGGATGAATTAGGAGAAGAAGGAAGACTTTTAGAAATGCAACTAGAAGAACTAATGGAGGGCTTAGAAAAAGAAGAATTATTAATAATTAAAGACTACATTGCACCAGGAAAAAAACGAACATCAGAAAAAGTGCTAAAAGAAATAAAAAGCTTATCACATGAAGAATTAACAAACAATGGTGTAATATCAAGAATATTAGGGTATGATGACTTTGACGACTATGATGAAGTTGGAGTATATACAAGAGGCTACAGAGTACTGAATAAAATACCAAGAATGCCAAACAATATAGTAGACAATTTAGTAAAATCCTTCAAATCATTCCAACACATACTAGTTGCAGATATACCACAACTAGATGAAGTAGAAGGAATAGGAGAAGTAAGAGCTAGAACGATAAAACAATCATTAAGAAGAATGCAAGAACAATTTGTATTTGATAATTTAATATCGTAAATTAATATAGTGAATAGTTAATAATGAATAATTGTGAATGTAGGGGTCGTACTTTGGGCGACCTAGATACGACCACCTATATAACGACAATAACAAGAGAAAAGGAAGGTAATTAAAATGAAAGAAAACAAAATATTAACAATAATTATGATAATTGCAATAATAGCAGTTATAGTAGGAATAGCCTTTTTAGGATATGGAATATACAAGAAAAGAACATTTAATACACAAAACCCAATAGCAACAATAGAGATAGAAAATTATGGAACAATAAAAGTAGAACTATACCCTGAGCAAGCTCCAAATACAGTAGCAAACTTTATAAAATTAGCAAATAATGGTTTTTACAATAACCTTACATTCCACAGAACAATACCAGACTTTATGATACAAGGTGGAGATAAAAACGGGGATGGAACAGGAACACCTACTCTAAAAGATTTAGATGAAAGTTTAGTAGATGAAACTTATGCAATAGAAGGAGAATTTATTGCAAACAGTGTAAATAATACCATAAAATTAGAAAGAGGCGTTATAGCAATGGCGCGTGCAGATTACAGCAACACAGGAAATAGCACAGCAACAAAAGGAGGTTACAACTCAGCAGGTTCACAATTCTTTATTATGCAAAAAGACCAAACATCATTAAATGGAATGTATGCAGCATTTGGGAAAGTAACAGAAGGACTAGATGTAGTAGACAAAATTGCAAATGTAGAAGTATATTACAGAGATAGCGAATTAGCAGAAGGAGAAGAAGCACCAAAAGACGAACAAGGAAATGAACTATCATCAGATATGCCAAAAGAAAAACCAGTAATAAAAAGTATAACAGTAGAAACTTATGGAGTAGACTATGGAATGCCAGAAACCATGGAGCCATTTAACTACTACAACTGGTTAATGAAAAACTATAGTAGCAGTCAAGTACAATAGTATAAAGTAAAAAGGGAGGTAACTATACTAAAAAGTATAAACCTTCCTTCATATCTATTTGCAATTTTTCTTAACATGTGTTTACATTCTCAAAAAGACAAATGGTAATTTTCATATAGTGATTATAGAAAATTATTTTAATTCCACAACAGTAACTCCCATTTCACCCTCACCAAAAGTACCTAAACGAAAACTTTTAACATGTGTGTGTTTGCGTAAAAAAGAGTGAATACCGTGTGCGGAGTTTACCAGTACCCTTTCCATGAACTATTCGAACTGTATTAAGCTTTGCTAAATAGCAGTCATCTAAATATTTATCAATAATAAAACAAGCGTCATCAACATTTTGACCAATTACATTTATTTCAGTAGTAACATTTTTAGATTTAAGGTTAGAGCTCTTAACTTTGCTTACATTTTTTACATCTGCAACATCATTAGTAACAATACTAATAATATCACCTATATCAATATTAACTTTAGCACTACCTATTTGAACTAAAACTTTATTTGTTTTACCAGATAAAGAACAAATTGTTGCAGGCTCATTAAAAGTATTTAACTTAAGTTTCATTCCAACTTTCAACATATTTTTACTAAACTGTGGATTACTATTTGTTAAATCTTCAGAAACTATAGTATTCAAGGAAGAATTTAGCATGTTTCTAAGCTTATTTGCACCTTTTATAGAATAGTTTTTTAAATTTCTAACAATTTTACCAATTTCATTATCTGCTAAAACGTCAAAATTTAAATTATCTAATTCTTTCCATTTAGAATATATTTCTTCAATATCTTTAATAGTAGAATTTGCATCTTCTTTAGCAGAAAGTATAATAGTTTGAGCTTCATGTTTGGCTTTTTCTATTCTCTTTAGTTCATTATCATTTTTTGAAATAACTTCTTTTTCTAAGGTTTTCCTTAAAAGTTCTACTTGATTTAAGTTTTTATTAATCTCTTCTTTTTCATGTTCAATTTTTATTTTGTCATCATAAATATTTTTAAGTAATTCTTCTATATTAATATTATCTTCTTCTAAAAAACTTTTAGCATTATCCAAAATTTCGTCACAAAGGCCAATTTTCTTACTAATAGAAAAAGCATTACTTTTACCAGGAATACCAACTAAAAGTTTATAAGTAGGCTTTAAATTTTCAATATCAAATTCTGAACTTGCATTTTCAAAACCATCTGTTACTAAAGCATAATTTTTAATTTCTTGATAATGAGTAGTTGCAATTGTAAGCACTCCAGCTTTATTTAAGTACTCTAAAATAGCAGTAGCAAGGCTAGCACCTTCTACGGGGTCTGTACCAGAGCCAAGTTCGTCCAATAAAACAAGGCAGTTAGGTGTAATATTATTTAAAATATCAACAATATTAAACATATGTGCAGAAAATGTACTTAATGATTCACCAATACTTTGCTCATCACCAATATCAACAAAAACATTATCAAATACATAAATATTACTATTTTCTTTGGCTGGAATATGAAGTCCACTCATTGCCATTAAAGTAAGAAGTCCAACAGTCTTTAGTGAAACAGTTTTACCACCAGTATTTGGACCAGTAATAATTAAAGAAGAGTAATTTTTTCCAATTTCAATATCAATAGGGATAACACTATTTTTATCAATCAAAGGATGTCTAGCATTTTCTAAATATACAAATTTTTCAATATTGATATTAGGCATGGTAGCATTCATAGAGTTAGCAAGTTTAGCTTTAGCAAATATAAAGTCCAAAATACCAATTAAATCTATATTTCTATTTAGTTCATTACAAATAGGAAATAGTAAGCTAGAAAGTTTTGACAATATTTTACCGATTTCAATAGATTCTTGAACTTTCAAATTATTTATTTTATTATTAAGTTCAAAAACATTCATAGGCTCAATAAAAATAGTAGAACCACTTGATGAAATATCATGAATAAAACCTTTAACATTTCCTCTAAATTCTTCTTTGATAGGGATGACATATCTATCATTACGAATAGTAATAATGGGGTCCATTATATATTTAGAATAAGTACCGAGAATGGATTATATTATTCAAACTTTCTTTAATATCATTTTCAAGTTTTCTTCTACTCTGGCGAAGCTTCGAAAGGATAGTAGAAGCATCATCAGAGATAACATCTTCATCAATAATAGAAGATAATATTTGTTTTTCTATATTAATATTAGAATAAAGACAAGAAAAATACCCATCTAAAATAGAAAAATCAGATAAATCAAAATTTTCATCTTTGTAAAAGTATTCTTTAAGTTCCCTAGAAAGTTTTAGAATTCTTGCAATATCCAATAACCCTTTTGAAGATATAGAATATGAACTTTCCAAATTTTTAATATAAATGCTAGTATTAGGTATACTAAAAATTGGCAAATTCCCCTTACGGACAATTAGCTTACAAGCCTCCGAGGTTTCATGTAATAACTTTGTAACTCTATTTTGCTTAAAAGAAGGAAGCAAATTAAAGCAAAGTTCTTTGCCTAAATAAGTAACACTATAATTAGCAAGTAACTCAAGTATTTTATTATATTCTAATTTATTTAAATAATTTTCATTCATAATTTTTCACCTCAAATATTAGTAATTAAATATTTATAGTAATATTATTACATAAAATAGTAAAAAAAACAACTAGAGCAACATATTAAAATGTTGCTCTGGCCATTAAAATTTATTTTTGCTTATTTTTTTCGCTGCTCTTAAGCTGCTCGCACTGCTGATTACCAACGGTGCAAGAGGTTTTGCATGCACTTTGGCAGGAAGTTTGGCATTCGCCACAACCACCATGCTGGATAGTACTTACCAAGTTCCGATTATTAAGAGATTTAATATGCTTCATAAGCCGACTCCTTTCAAACAAACATGTTTAATGTAACATAAACTATTATACAATAAAATAAGTAAAAAATCAATCATTAAACTAAAAAAACTTTTATATATAATAATATTTTTATTAGAAATATTTGTGTAATTTTTAATAAAAATATTAAAAAATTAATAAACATCAATAATTTTAGTTCAAATATGAAATGTAATAAAAAATTAATACTATAAAAGCAAAAAAAACATAAACTAATATTATATAATTAGTATTAACAAAAATATAATAAAATAAACTAATAGATTAAAATAAATAATTATTACATGAATATTACAATTGTATTAAATTTTACGGAAATAAGCGTTTGAGTATTGACAACAAAAAAAAGTTGTATTAGAATTAAATAGAAGTCAAAAAATAAAATATTATAAGTTCTATTGTAATTTCTTGTAGAAATTTGCAATTGTAATATAAAAACATAGGAAAAAAGGAGGGTTTACAATGTCTAAATCTGGCATAGTAAATGTAAAAATGGTAATTACAGAAGAAAAAATCTTATCAAATATAGATAGGGTTGAAAAACTAATTAATCCAAAAAGTAAAAAGCAAATAATTCAATTAGATGATGATGCATACTTTAAAGATTTAATAGAATCAATAAAAACATATTTAATAGAATATCCAAAAAAGAAAAACTTTCCAGCAAGTGTATATAAAGCAGCATATGGTTTAGTAGAATTTGCAACAAACCTATTTGAAGAAAACACAAAGCAAATAGAAGAATTAATACGTCAAAGAGAAGCAAATATAGCTTTAGCGGCTAGCTTAAAAGAAACATTAGATGTAATAGTAGAAAAAGAAGATGGATGGAAAGCTGTATTAAAGGAAGCACAAAATAAGTATCCAGAAGATATAGTAGAAGCACTTACAGTAATCTCTAAATCTAGAAACAAAGAAACAACAAATTCTCAAGCTGCTATGAAATTAGTCAATGCAAGAATAGTAAATTTAGAATCTAATTTACACATAGAAATAGATATGGAAAGAATAGAAGATAGGTCAAAAGCATTAAGTTATATAGGAATAGAAATAGCAGACGCACTAAAACTAATTCCAGCACCAGTAGAGGAAATAAAAGAAACAATAGAAGAAGTTGTAGAACAAGAAAACTATATACAAGAAACAACATTTGAAGTAAAACCATCATTATGGCAAAAAATAAAAGAAAGCAAAATTGGAAGAGCCTTAAGATATGCATTTAGAATAAGAATAGTATTAGATGTACCAACACTTCCAGAAGGTAAAAAGCAATAATAAAATTTGGGCACATAGAAAGTGCCCAAATTAAAAAATATATTAAAGGTACTATAAAAAATAGGGAAAGTATAAGTAATTACCAAAAAAATATTATAAAATGAAGAATATAAAATAAAAAAATAAAAAATTTTAAAATAAGTATTGACAATATATATAAACTTTTGTATAATAGGTCTTGCATTAAGAAATGCTCCCTTAGCTCAGTTGGTCAGAGCAACCGGCTCATAACCGGTGGGTCCAAG
>CAOJVB010000022.1 GCA_948444845.1 uncultured Clostridiaceae bacterium
TTCCTATGTGTGCCTTTTGAGCGAAGCGAGAAAGGAATGAATTTTTATATGGAAACATTTATTTCAAAAAGTGAAAAAGATACAATAAATTTTGCAAAAGATTTTGCTAAGAATTTGAAAAAACGGTGATATTATTGTTTTAAGTGGTGAGTTAGGCTCACGGTAAAACTAAGTTTACTCAGGGTGTTCTTGAGTTCTTTGGTGTTGGTGATGAAATTTCTAGTCCTACTTTTACTGTGGTAAATGAACACCATACTGATAATATGAATATTTATCATTTTGATGTTTATCGTTTAGATGATGTAGATGAATTTTATGCTATTGGTGGAGAGGAATATTTTGAAAATGGTATTTGCCTTATTGAATGGGGTGAAATTATTGAAAGTATCCTTCCTAAAAACTATACTAAAATTACTTTTAAGAAAAGTGATGATAATCCTGATTATAGAGAATTGAATATTCAAAAAATATAACATTTGATGTAAATTTTATTAATTCTCTAAAATCATATTGACATATATTGGGAATTATAGTATTATATATTTAATCTTAATGATTTACACAGTAAATCTTCTCAAGGAAATAAAAAAAGACCGTTGCTGTAACAACGGTCTTTTCCCTTAATTGTTGAATTCTTTTAATATGTATAATACTATAATTAAGGCTATTATCTTCTGCATCCTCCTCAAAGGAAATCCCTCCTTTCTATCTTTTAGGTAAAGGCTATTATAATATATATTATGTAACTATAGTTTTCAATGCTTTCGACAAAGGTTCTTATAATAAAACAAAACAACCGATTTTATTGTCGGTTGTTTTTGAATTTTATTCATTTATATTCATCCTAAGTTTCAATATCTTTTCTCTATAATCATCTATCTCTTTTTTTAATTGCAATATTTGCCTATCATATAGTTTATGCAAAGCTTTTACATCCTCTTCTGGTAGTTCCTCTTCTGTTACTATATCATCTGCTATTAATGCTTGAAGTTTTAATAATCTTTTTTCTTCATCATCTGCTTGTATTTTTATATTATTAATAAAAGTGTTTTCCTTTTTAATTTCTTGTACTTCTACATTTTCTACTTTTTCTTTTTCCTTTTTAGAAAATAACTTTTTGAAAAAACTTTTAATTCTATCTATCATACTTAACTTTACTATCATAAGCTCATTTGTACTATTTTTATCCATTTAGGATGCCTCCAACTATCTTTCATAATCATTTGTGTGTTTCTTTTTTTCGTCATCATATAATATTTTTTGTATTCTTAGGTTTCTCTCTAGTCTACCAACTAAATTAGACTTTTCTTTTATAGAAAGAGTATTTAACAACTCTTGATTTATATCTTCTATATTCATAATTATTCTCCTTTTTTGTACTATATTAAAATACCATATTTTACCTGCATTTTCAACGAATTATTATAATGTAATATAAAAATAATATTTATGTAATATTTGTAATATTAATGTAATCTTTTCTTTGTAAAAAATCGTTTACAAATTTTGTATATTAATGTAGAATATTGACTGAGAAAAGAGGGATTTGTTTTGAAAATTTTAAGTATAGATACTTCTTCTAAAATTTGCTCTGTTGCTGTTTTAGAAGATACTAATGTAATTATTGAAAAAAATATTGATGATAGCCTTACACATTCACAAAAGTTAATGCCTATGATTGATAATATTTTAAATGAATTAAATATGAAACTTACTGATTTTGATTTGTTTAGCTGTAGCATTGGTCCTGGTTCTTTTACAGGCGTTCGTATTGGTGTTTCTACTGTTAAAGCCTTTTGTGATGTTACAAATGTGCCTGCTACTTGTGTTAGTTCATTAGAAGGTTTGGCCTATAACACTTTAAATTCAAATATTGAAAGTAATGCGACTATTGTATGTTCTTTAATTGATGCTAAAAATGATAATGTTTATTGTGGCATTTTTGAAAATGAAAATGATGAATTTGTTCAGTTAGAAGATTTATGTGCTGAAAATATTAATGAAGTATTAAACCTTTTAAATAAATATTCTTCGTCTACTATTCTATTTGTTGGTGATGGTGCAGTTTATCATAAAGATTTAATTTTAGAAAAGATTGCTAATTCAATATTTGTAGAAGATGATTTTAATAAACAAACTTCAATTAGCATTGGAATAGCTGGTTTTGATAAATATAATAAGGGACTTTACGGTGATTCGAACTCTCTTTCTCCATTATATTTAAGGAAGTCTCAAGCTGAGCGTGCTTTGGAAGGCGAAAAATAGTTAAAATATTATGAAGCAAATATAAAAAGGGCTTAATCGGTAAATTCACTTTGGTATTCCTTTCCGATTAAGCCCCTACATTACAATATATTTATCGTATTATAAACTATAAATAGGAGAAAATGATATGTTTGATTTAACTAAAGTGAAAATTCATACAATGTGTGTTTCTGATTTGGATGAAATTAAAGAAATTTTAGCACAAGATTTTGATAATTTTTGGAATTATGAAATATTTAAACAAGAACTTGTAAATAATAATTCTAGTTATTTAGTTGTTCGCTATAATGGTGAAATTGTTTGCTATGGTGGAATTAAAATTATTTTGGATATAGCTGATGTTATGAATATTGTAACTAGAAAAGATAAAAGAAATATGGGATTTGGTAAGTTTATTTTAAACGAATTAATTAATATTGCAAAGGAAGAAAACTGTACTAGTATTACATTAGAAGTAAATGAAAATAATCAACTTGCTATTCATTTATATGAGCATTTTGGTTTTGAACAGGTTGGTTTAAGAAAGAAATATTATGATGGTGTTGATAGTGCAATTTTGATGACGCTAAATTTATAAATAATATATGAGGAGAGTTACTATGATAAATATAAAGAATGATAATAATGTAGAAATGGAAAATTTCATTCATGCTAGTTTGCGCCAAAATAATAAATCTAAATGTAGTTGGCTTAGAACTCATAGATCTCATAATATATTAGAACCCACAAAAATAAATAATAATTTTTTAGTATTTGATGATGATACATTAATTGGTGGAGCAATTGGATTCGTAGACTTTAATTGGTATTTTTTAGATTTATTATGGATAGACGAAAAATATAGAGGACAAGATATTGGAACAAAATTGATAAGAGAAATAGAAAAATTTTCAATACAAGAAAACTTAACTGGTGTACGAATGGAAACATGGGATTTTCAAGCAAGAGGTTTTTATGAAAAAATGGGATATTCTGTATTTGCTCAAATTGAAGATTGTCCACCAGGAACAATTGATTACTTTTTAAAAAAAGTTTTAAAATAAATATTGAAAGGCACGGTGCCCCGTGCCCCTACATAATAAAAAATAATAATAAGGGGAGAAAACAAATGAAAAAAAATGAATTATCTTATAAGGATTTAAAAAGAATATGTAATCCAAATGTATTTAAGTTTGAGGATACTTCTGAGCTTGAAGGAATTGATTCAGGTATTGGTCAAGATAGAGGTATTAAAGCGTTAGAGTTTGGTGTTAATGTTGATGTTAAAGGTTATAATATTTATTTAGAAGGTCCTAGTGGTGTTGGTAAAACTATGTATGCCAAAAACTATTTAGATAAAATTTCTAAAAAGAAAAAAGTTCCTTCTGACTGGTGTTATATTTATAACTTTGATAACCCAAATGAACCTATTGCAGTTTCACTTCCAGCAGGTCAAGGTAAAGAGTTTGAAGAAAATATGAACTTATTTATTAAAGATATTCGCAAAGATATAAAAAATACTTTTAATAATGACGATTTTGAAAAAGAGAAAACTTTAATTAAACAGGAATTTGAGGAAAAAAGGTCATACCTATTAGATAAATTAAATGAAGAATCTGAAAAACATGGTTTCCAAGTTAAATCTGCTCAAAATGGTATTTATATGATGCCTATTATTGATGGTAAAACAATTGAAGAGGAAGAATTTGAAAAATTAGATGATAATATTAAAAAACAATTTGAGGAAAAATCTGTAATTGTTCAAGAGCAAGTAATGGAAGCTATTGGTAAGATAAAAGAAATTGAAAGAGCTTCTGATAAAAAAATTGAAGAATGGCAAGCAAACATTGCCCTACTTACTGTTAATTCTCATATTAATTATATAAAGAATAAGTATAAAAGAAATAAGAAAATTAATAAATTTCTTACAGATGTTAAACAAGACATATTAAAAAATATTTCAATTTTTGTAGGTGAAGAAGTTCCAGCAGGTTCGGCTCAAGGCCCTGCTAAAGAGCCACCTAAGCCATGGCTTAACTACCGTGTTAACTTATTTGTAGATAATAGTAATTTAGAGGGTTCTCCAGTTATTATGGATTCTAATTATTCTTACCACAATATATTTGGTAAATTAGAATACGAAAATTATTATGGTGCTTTAAAAACTGATTATACTATGTTAAAGCCTGGTCTTCTTCATATTGCAAATGGTGGATACATTATATTTCAAGCAAAAGACCTAATTGCAAATGGAATTTGTTATGAAGCATTAAAAAAAGCTCTTCGTATTAAAGAAATTTCTATAGAAAATACAGCAGACCAACGCTCTTCAATGGTTATGGTTTCGCTAAAACCTGAACCTATTCCATTAGATGTTAAAGTTTTAGTTGTGGGAAATGATCAAATTTATCAAACTCTTTTGGCTATGGATAGTGATTTTAGAAAATTATTTAAAATAAAAGTTGAATTTGAAGAAAATGCTCCTATTACAACTGAAAATGTAAATAAACTTGCAAAATTTATTCATGTTTTTTGTGAGCAAGAAGAACTTCCTCACTTAGATAGAGGTGCTGTTGCTAAAGTTGTAGAATATGCTTCAAAAATTGCTGATGATAGGGATAAGATATCTACAAGGTTTACTGATATTGGCCAAGTTATTGGTGAAGCTGCCACTTGGGCTAAAATGGATAGAAAAAAAGTAGTAACATCAGAATATATTGATATTGCTTTAAAAGAAAGGGTACAAAGAGTTAAAAAATATGATTCTAGATATATGGAAATGATTGAGCAAAATACCCTTTTAATTGATACTAAAGGAACAAGGAAAGGCCAAATTAATGGTTTAACAATAATGACCATTGGAGATTATACTTTTGGAAAACCTGTAAAAATAACTGCTAACACATATTTACGGTAAAACTGGTGTTGTAAATATTGAAAGAGAAGTTGAACTTTCAGGTTCTTCACATTCAAAAGGTGTATTAATTTTAACTGGCTATTTAGGTGAAATGTTTGCACAAGAAGTTCCCCTATCTCTTACAGCTAGCATTTGTTTTGAACAATTATATAATGGTGTAGATGGTGATAGTGCTTCTAGTACAGAGTTATATGCTATACTTTCAAGTTTATCTGGAATACCTATTAACCAAAGCTTAGCAGTAACTGGTTCAGTAAACCAAAAAGGTGAAATACAACCTATTGGTGGTGTTAATGATAAAATAGAAGGTTTTTACCAAGTTTGCAAATTACGTGGTTTAGATGGTTCAAATGGAGTTCTAATTCCAATTCAAAATGTTAACAATTTAAGCCTTTCTGATGAAATAATAGAAGATGTAAAAAATGGTAAGTTCCATATATATGCTATTTCTACTATTGATGAAGGTATTGAAATATTAACTGGTGTACCTGCTGGTAAGAAAGATGCAAATGGTAAATTCCCTGCTGGTTCTATAAATTATTTGGTACAAGAAAAATTGAAGAAATATGCTAGTGTTAGTAAAGATTTGTAAAAATTGCAATAAAAACAGGAGTAATTACACTCCTGCTTTTATTGTAATTTTTACTTATGTTTTTCCTTTTCTAAAGAAAAATATTTTGTAAATTCCTCTTTGTATATAATTTTTTCTATACAAGAATTTTTTTCTGTTAAGTATTTTTTAGGCACTGTATTATTTTTCTCTATTAAATATAACTTAGTTGGGTAACGAATTACTACATTCCTCCCCTCTTTAATTGCATAAAAATTCACTGTTTCAATTTTGTAATTAGCAATTTCTTCTGTATTCCATGGTAAAGATTTGGCATATACCTTTTTATAAAAGTTTTCTTTAAGATTTTCATCTACTAACTTTATACTTTCTTGTAATTTTAGATTAATATTGTTTTTTAAATTCTGGTATATAAAAGCTTGAATTGATACTAATATTACTGCTATAAAAGTATAATGCGCCATTACAAAAGTAGCTATTGTTAATATAAAAAATATTATTGCTGTACATTTTGGAACTTCCATTAACTGCTTGTTAAATTTCTTAAAATATACTTTTCCTCTGCAATAAACTAATAGCCATATTACTATATAAGTTCCTATAGCTACTAAAGCATACTCATGTTGTAGTAATATTCCTTCGAAAATCAATGATACCTCAAATAGTATAAGTATTGTATAATATACTATCCGCAATATTCTACCTTCTTGCTGTAACCACTCTGTAGCTCTGTTTAGCATATTTTCTACTTTCTTCATTTTCTTACCTCCTAAATTATTAGTTGTAGTTGCTATATTAAATTATGTAAATATTGTAACATTTTTTACTTTACTTTTCAATACTTCTAGCCAATAAAATTTATTATTATAACAATTAATGTATATATTATTACCTTTATAAGACTACTATTTATTAATAAAAAATTATATGTTGGTATACCTATCTTATTAATTCTATCATATGTATTGGTAAGTTCTAGTATTTCTTCTATGTTAGCTATTTTATCTTCTTTTATATATTCTTTCATGTAATCTTCTGCTATATATCTTGCTCTTGTCATTGCATCTGTTTCTAGAAATGACCTAATTATATAGTATATTACACTCATTAGTAGCAAAATTATTATTTGTAGGTTATAGTTTGTAAAAACCTTACATATTGTAAGTATTATTGAAATAACAAAATATAGTAAGTAGATGTTTGAATAGTAAAAATTGAAAAGTAACATTCTTCTACTTTGAGTAGAGTGTATACATTCATGTGCTATTGTTTGAATTCTAGTATATGTATCTTTTATATTTGCTATAAATATAGTATCTGAAATTGCTACATATAGGCTTGTTTTGTTTTCTTTGTCTTCGTTTTGTTTTATTGTAACTTTTTCATTTTGTAGTTTTTTTAATATGCTTTTGCATATTTCTTCGTTTTCTGGAAATCTACTTACTAATTTATCTAATTTTTCATTTTTTGCTGCTTCCTTTATTTTTTTTATATTAACTCCTAGTGCCAAATATAATATTGCTATTGTTGTTATACATCCTATTAAAATAAATATGTGTTCCATGTTCTTTCTCCTTTTTATTCTTTATATGTTAAATAATCCGCTCCTAAGAGAATGATTTATTTTTTTAAACTTATATTTTCTCCCCTCCCACAAAGAGTAAGTACAAATAACATTTTATAACATAAAAAAGTGGCTTTATTATGTAAGTAATTACTAATCTTCCCTACATTTTAACTTAAAATAAAGTAATTTCTAGTATATAAAATATATAAAAAGCCACAATTTTACTTTTTGTGACTTTTTTCGACATTTATAGTAGTACGTCTTGTACTGCTTCTGCTATTATTTTATTTACATCTGCTATCATTACATTGAATTTTACTTCTAAATCGAAGTATTCTTTTATTTCTTTTTCTCCTATTAATATTGTGTACATTTCTTGAAGCTTTTTGTTTTTCTCTTCTCCTGCTTCTTTACCTTGAATAGCTAACACTTGTACATCATATCTCAATTTTTCAAATTCATCTATTTTTTGTTTTAATTCTGGATTATTGTCTATTTTTTCTTTTGCTTGTTTGTATTTTTTATATTCTTCTGAACTTTTTATTTCACTTGCTAATTTATTTGCTGTATCATAAACATTCATATTGAATTCTCCTTCCATATTTTAATTTCAATATTTTTCAGATATAATTTCTGTATTACTCTTAGATATTCCTTACAAATTACTCTATTATATTAAATGTCTCAAATTTATATTATTTACTATTATCTATTTATTATTCCTTCAAGCTATTTCTTTGAAAAGTATAAAAAATTGATAACTTTTCTAATTTTAGTTCCCAAAAGGGACAGATACCCCATTTGGAAACGTCCCCAATGGGAACTTTTATGCATATGCATGTTTTGACTTAAATGCTAATAAGTTTGTTATTTCACTATCAGTATTTTTGGCTTTTTTAGTTTTTTGGGCTTGTTCTTGCTCAATTTGCCTTGCTTGTTTTTCTGCCATTGTTTGGCATATTGCTTTTTGATATACAAAGTGTGTGTCTTGTGCTATTTTGTTCCAATTATATTCTTGCTTTACTTTTGATTTTGCATTTTTTGCAACATTACTACATAATTGATGGTCGTATAATAATGTTAATATTGAGTCTGCTATTGAGTTTGAATTTCCTGCATAGCTTTTCATTCCATTTACTTTGTGTTCTACTATTTCATTTAAACCACCTACATCTGATACTACTGTTGGTACTCCTGCTAGCATTGCTTCTAGGGCTACTATTCCAAATGGTTCATATGTACTTGGGAATACTGCTATATCACTACATTTGTACATTTTTTGTACTTGTTTTGAGTTTAGGTATCCTGTAAAGTATACTTTATTTCCTATTCCCATCCTCTCTGCTTGTGCTTTTAGCTCATCTAACATTCCACCTTTTCCTGCTATTATTAGTTTAGCGTCATTATATCCATTTAATATTTTTGCCATAGCAGAAATTAAGTGTTGTATTCCTTTTTCGTATACTAAGCGTCCCATGTATAATATTATTTTTTCGTTATCTAGAGCGTATTGTCTTCTAAATTCGTAATCACGTTCTATTCCATTAAAATTAGTTATATTTATTCCGTTTGACACTACATTTATTTTATCAAATGGTAAACCAAATAGACTTTGAACATGTCCTTTCATAAAGTTACTATTTACTATAACTTCTGTTGATTCATATGTTAACATCCATTCTGTATCATTTATATATCTTTGTGTTGAATCATGTATTCCACTATTTCTTCCGCTTTCTGTTGCATGTATTGTAGATACTACTGGAATTTCATATGCATGTTTTAGTGTTTTTGCGCTATTGGCTACTAACCAGTCATGTGCATGTATTACATCGAATTTTCCTTCTTTTGCAATTATCTCTGAGGCTTTTGCTACCATATTAAAGTTCAATTGCATTATCCACTCTATAAAATTATTTGGTCTTATCATATAATTATCTACTCTATATACTTTTACACCTTTGTCATCTTCATAATATGGAGTATCGCCATCTCTATAGGTTACTACTGTTACTTCATGACCATCTTTTATTAGTCTTTTTGATAGGTCATGTACTACCCTTGCAATCCCTCCTACTATTCTTGGTGGATATTCCCAAGTTAGCATTAATATTTTCATATTTTTAGTAGCTCCTTTCAGCTTTTGTTTTCTTTTGTTTTCATTAGAACTATTGTATACAACTTTTTGATAAATGTAAACATTTTTTGACATTTTTTATATATTTTTTATTAATTATTCCCTTATAAGGGAACAAAAGTGGCTTCGCCACGCAGGCGGACACAAGGCCACGCCCCTACATTAAAATCGATTTTTCCTATTCAAGAACAAAAGTGGCTTCGCCACGCGGGTCGCCCAAAGTGCGACCCCTACAACATTGAATATATTCCCAAAGTCGATTTTTTCTTTTGAAAATAAAGTTATTTATTTTCACTTTGTATTGCGAAATAAAAAGTTGCATAGTGCTTCCTATACAATAAAAAAATCAACCTTTACAGTTAATTTATCTATACTTTCGTCTTGTGCGACGGTTTTACTTAATGGGGCTACTGGGGAGAATCGAACTCCCGACCTACAGGTTACGAATCTGTTGCTCTACCAACTGAGCTACAGTAGCATATATAGGGTAGCTTTTTAGCTACCCATATTATAAATTTAGACTTCAAATTTTATTTTGAGTGCCTTCCTTTTCCTCTTTTTCTTGTTTTTTCTTCTTCATATTCATTATCAAATAATTCATCTACTTTTGTTTTATTATTATCTTCCTTGTCTTCTTTCTTTTCTATTTCCTCTGCCTCTTCATTTTGTGTTTGTTTTTCTTTATCATCTAAATTGTCATCATATACATAATCAACATTTGACTTTTCATTTCCGTTTTACATATTTAACTATTAATAATATTATTAATGCTAATATTAATAAAGCTATTGCACCATAAATTATAATATTTTTTATATTTAGCTTATTTTCAATATTTTGTGCTTCCTGCTTTAATTTATTGGCTTTTATTTGATAATTGACTGTTTGAGTTCCATCTGCTGAAGATACCATTATTGTTATTAAATGTTCGCCATCTTCATTTAAGTTTTCATTTCCAGATATTTCTATTATTGCTCCTTCTTGATTTGCAATAGCTTCTATCTCTAGTTTTTCTAAATCTCTAAAACTTACTTCATATTCAAATTTATCTGGTGAAAAACCTTTTAATTCTACATCTTTTATTTTTAAAGATTGCAATCCTAATGATGTTGTTTCTTTTTCGTTTGTTAGTATTATTTTATATGTCTTTTTTGTTCCATCTTCTGCTGTTACTTCTGCTGTTATTATATTTTCTCCTACTACAATATTTGTATTTCCTTCTACTTTTACTGTAGATTTTGTATCTTCTGCCTCTGCTATTACTTTTATTTCTTTTTCTTCATATCCATTTATTTTTCCAGTATATTGTAATACATCTGCACTAAATACTGGTGATAGTTCTACATTTTCTATACTTAAAGTTTTTAAGTTTGTATTGTTTGATTTTTCTTCTGGCTTTTTCTCAGTTACTAAATTATTTACAACATATTTAATTTGCCCATTATATGTTACCCTATACCATACATAACCATTTACTTTTTCAGTAGATGTTCCTGTTAGCTTTAGTTCAGTTCCTTTTCCTACTTTTGTTGCACTGCTAGAAGTTGACCAACTTGAACGTAGGTTTATATCTCCAGTAGCATATACAGTTTTGCTTACAGATGTGAATTTCGGTTCTGTTACTGGAGGTTTGCTAGTTGTCCCACCATTATTTCCTGTATTTCCTCCTTGATTGTTTCCTGTGTTACCACCATCTGGTGGTTTTGGTGTTTCTTTTGCTTTTACTGTTACTGTTGTCTTCTTTGTTCCTGTTATTGGATTTTCATCTATATCTCCAACTCCTTCTTCTGCTGGAGTAGCCGATATTGTTATCGTTCCAGCAGTTTTTGCTGTTAGAGAAATAGTTGCTGTATCATTTTTTATAAAAACACTATTAGTACTTAAGGTTGCACTTGCACCTTCTGTCTTTATATTAATTTTCCCATACGCATTATTTCCTTTTACATAAACTGTTATTGTATCTCCTACACTTATATTATTTAAAGACGTTGAAATTTCAAAACTACCTATAGCGTAAATTCTATTTTCCATTCCAAATGCTAGAATAAGCGTTAAAATTACTAATAATAAAATTGTAATCTTATTTTTTTTCATATGTTTCCTCCTAAATCTAATTATATTTCAATCCTTTTACTTCCCATTATATAATTCATAATTCTTATATAATCAAATGAATCTATTTTTCCATCTCTGTTAGCATCTGCTGCTACTTTTTCTAACTCATTCAATTCTTTACTTTTCATTATATAATTCATAATCCTTATATAATCAAATGAATCTACTCTTCCTGTGCTATTAGCATCTCCTATTTTTATAACTATATATGCATTATTCTCAATAATTACTGTATATCCTGTTCCAACATTACCACTATTTACATCTTCACCTTTTGCATTTTTTACAGTTACTTGTTTTCCTTGATTTTGTTTTTTTATCGTCTCTACTGTTGTTTGTGGCTCACATATTAATTTTTCTTCTTCTAACCTAAACTTATCATTTGGTTCTTCATTTTTTATATAGTTTTGAGCAATATATCCCTGTCTTCCATCTGGTAATTTTACTCTATCCCAAATATAACCATTTAAATTGTATTGATTTTTTTCTATTCTTGTTAATTGTTGTCCTGCATTTAGTAGAGTTATTGCTGTTTCATCTGTTCCTGGTCCATTTCTTAAGTATACTCCTGTAGTTGTTACTACATTCTCGTTGCAATTTGTTATATCATCAATTTGTGTTAAATATTCATGTGCTACATATCCTTTTCTTCCATCTGGTAAAACTACTTTATCCCAATATGTTCCATCTGTTGTACTATTTGCCTGTTCTATTCTTAGTAAAGTATAACCTCTGTTTAATTCCACTATTATATTATCATTTGTTGCACTACTTGCAGTACTTCTTACTCGTACACTGTTTCCTTCTATTTTTACATTTTGTGTAACTATACTTTTTGCTATTGGTTCTCTACATGGTATGCTTGGCATATTTTTATATACAGGAATTCTAAATTCTATTGCTTCTTCTATAAAACCTAATTCTTTATAAGTATTTCTTGCTGTTCTTCCTTCTGTTAAACATACTGAAACATTTTGCATATATTGATAAGTAAATAAAGTATTATCGCCAAGACAATCTACATCAAATTTTTGTAAATATATTGTATCAGCACCATCATTTATATAATCTTTTGCTAGAACTTTTGCGCCTTCTTTTATAGAAATTTCAGGGTTTGTCCAACCTTTATCTTTTGCATGTTGTAAACCTCTTCTTATAACTTCATCATCTTTTTTTCCTGATGCTTTTATATTCATAAAATTGTAATATCCTTCAAATCCTGGGTATTCTCCTGTAGCTGTAGAACCTGGTTTACTACCAGTACCTTGTTCTTGTTTTAGCCTAGCTGCCAAATGATATGGGCTAATTTTGGCTTCTATAGCTGCTTCCATTATTATTTGTGCATAACTTTTTTCTAAAGTTCCTATACTTCCATCTGTTTTTCTATATGTATTTGTTTGCATATATCCCATATTGGCAATTATTTTTTGTACCCCTTCAATTGTATGAATATTTTTATTATATGATAAATTCTCAAATTGGAATATATATTCATCATTTATCCAATTTCTAGGATCTATATAATAAGATATTGCAGACTCTGATGCACACCTCCAAGAACTTCCTCCGTACAGGGTTATTTCCACATATGCTACATCTCCATTCACTTGACTTATAGTCTGGTACAACATTTCTACCATGTACTTTTTCTTCTTCTATAAGTTTACTCCACTCAATATCAGTATAAAATATCGTAAATTTCCAATTAGGATGAATTGCTTTCATCGCTTCTATTAATTCTTTATACCCTGGATAATTTGCTATTTTGTTTGCATCATATTCTTCATTTGATTGATGGTATATATCCCTATATAGTATTGCTTGTGCCTTATTTTCATTTATAAAATTTATTAATATATATGTTACTAAAGTTAGAATAGTTATTATACTCACTAATTTACTGCCTATAATTTCAGCCCTATTTTTCACTTTAATTCCTCCTTATTTTTTGACAAATTTCTACAATAGAAGTATATCATTAAGGTAAAATCAAGTCAATAAATTTGATTAAACTTACAAAAATGTAATATTTTAGTAACATTTAAAATATTGGAGTAGAAATTAGGCTAACTATAATAAATAAGAAAAATAATATAATTTGAATTATATCACTTTATAAATTTTAAATTTATACAATAAAAAGAAAGTAAATTTTTATGAACTATATTCTAAAAAGTACAGTTCTCTATTACTTTCTTTTTATCCTATCACTTTAAATTTGTAATTGATTTTAAGTAATTTATCCTCTGCAACATCCACAACCAAAGTTAGTGAATAATAGTAAGAATATTATTATGAAAAATAATATTTCAGAGTCTCCATTACATCCACAGCCACCAAAAAAATTACTTAAAAATCCGCCATTATTTCCACAGCCACAATTGTTGTTACATCCACAGTTATTATTGCATCCGCAACCATCATTACATCCACAGTTTCTTATTTCTTCTTGCATGTTTAGCCCTCCCTTTTTTATTTTCATAGTTTTTCTATGATTATTATATAATATAGTATGCTTTTTTGAATTTTTGTGTTACAATTAAGTTAGCTGTTATGAGCAAAGCAAATTACTTTTAATATTATGACAACAAAGTGGCTTTACTACGCTGACGAGCACTGCTCGCCCCTACAATATAACAAATACATAAATAATTATAAATGAAGGGATATATATATGAAAAAAATTGAATTGCTTTCTCCTGTTCGGAGATTTTGAATGTTTAAAAGCTGCTGTACAAAATGGTGCAGATAGTGTATATTTTGGAGCTGCTAATTTTAATGCTAGAGCTTCCGCTGCTAATTTTGATTTAACTAATTTAAAAGAAGCTATTAGCTATGCCAAGCAAAGAGGTGTAAATACTCACCTTACCTTAAATACTTTAATAAAAAACGATGAATTTGAAGATGCTGTTTTACTTGCTGGGAAAGCTTATGAATTTGGAATAGATGCAATTATTGTTCAAGACTTAGGTCTAGCTAAAACTTTAATAGAAAACTTTCCAGATTTACCAATACATGCAAGTACACAAATGACCATACATAATTTAGAAGGTGTTCTTGAAGCTCAAAAACTAGGATTCAAGCGTGTTGTACTTTCTAGAGAGCTTTCATTAGAAGAAATTACATATATTTGTGCAAATTGTAATGTTGAAATTGAAACTTTTATACATGGTGCACTTTGCATATCATATTCAGGTCAATGCCTATTTTCTAGTATGGTTGGCGGAAGGTCGCGGAAATCGTGGTAGATGCGCTCAACCTTGTAGACTTCCATATAAACTTGTCTCAAAAGTGACAGATACCCCATTAGGGACGTTTCCTAATGGGAACTTTCTAAAATACCCAAAAGTGGCAGATACCCCAAAAGTGACAGATTACCCAAAAGGAAACGTCCCTAATGGGAATGGTTACCTACTAAGCACTAGAGATTTGTGTGGTTTGGAGTTTATTCCTGATTTGATAAGTAGTGGGGTTATGTGTTTTAAAATTGAGGGTAGAATGAAGTCTCCTGAGTATGTTGCTACTGTTACTAGAATTTATAGGAAATATATTGATTTAGCTTTATCTGATATGCCTTATGTTGTTGATGAGAAAGATAAAAAAGAGCTTATGCAAGTTTTTAACCGTGGTGAGTTTTCTCGGTGGTCATCTTTCTAATACTGCTAATAAAGATTTGGTTTATTCTAAAAAACCTAATCATATGGGTATTTATATTGGTAATGTTTCTAATTTTAAACCTAATAAAGGTCATATTTTCTTTAATTTGACTGATTCTATTTCTATTGGCGATACTATTGGTTTTGAAAATGAGACTACTAAATATACAGTATCTGAACTTATGATTAAAGGAAAGAACGTTACTACTGCTAATAAAAAACAATTAGTGGAAATTGGTAGAATGAAAGGTAATATTAATATCGGCGATAGAATTTATAAACTTGCTAGTAAAGAACTTTCTGCAAATAGCAAGCTTTCATATAGTAGAGAAAATAAAAAAATTTCTCTTTCAGCTTTCATAAGGGTTAGAGAAAACGCGCCTATAGAACTTACTGTTAGTACTAGCCTTTGCGATAATGAAATTTTTAATAATATAACTGTTCATCAAAAATCAGATATAGTAGCAGTTAAAGCTAATTCAAAACCTATTGATGAAGAAAGAATTAAAGCTCAAATTTCTAAAACTAATAATACTATTTTTAATTTTGAACATATCGAAATTGATTTAGAAGATAATTTATTTATTCCTTCTATTAGTATTTTAAATGAACTTAGAAGAAACTGCTTGGAGGAAATTTTGGCTATTTCTAATTCTAGAATTATTAGAAAAGGTAAAAATGTCAAATTAGGTTTGACTTCTAATAACCAAAAGACAGGAATAAAAAATAGGAAGATTTCTCTTCTTCTTAATGTTATAAATAAAGATATTGATTATAATTTAATTAAAAATGTTGATAATGTGTATATACCTTTGAAATATTTTGCAGATAAAAAGCTTGAAAAAACTTTAAATACTATTTGTGATAATTTTAAAGCTTATATTTATTTACCTACAATTATAAAAGCTAATTATAAAAACCTTTTAAATAACATTGTTTCAAATTCTATTGATAAATTTAATATTAAAGGATTTGTTATTTCTAACATTTCTTCGTGTATTTTTATTAATAATTTGAAAGAAAAATATGGTGATAAATTTGAATATATTGCAAACTATACTTTAAATGTTTATAACAATTATACTGATAAAATCCTTCAAGATTTAGGAGTAAGTAAAATCACTTTATCTCCTGAACTTAATAGTTCTACTATTAATTCTATTTGTGAGCATAAAGTTACTGATAATGAATTAATTGTTTATGGAAGAACTCCTTTAATGACTTCTAACTACTGCTTGCTTGGAGGTACTAATAAATGTTACCCTACTTGTGGCAGTAAGTGTAAAGAGGATATTAAGTATTATTTAAAAGATAGACTCGGCTTTAATTTTAGAATTATACCTGATAGTATTCAAACAGTTACTACTATTTATAATAGTAAAATAACTTCAATAAATGGCTCTGACTTTAATGTTAATTCTTATAGAATTGATGTTATAGATGAAAGTATAGAAGAAATAAATGATATTGTTAATATTGTTTTGGAAGGTAATAGATTAGAGGGTAAAGATTATACTAATGGGAATTTAAATAGGGAAATTTAAAAAAGAGGAAAAGGAAAGAATTGGGACGTGTCCAAAACTTTCTCAAATCTTTATCTTGTTGCAATAGTAATATAAAAATAAGTGGCTGTAAAAAAATCTTATTATTGTAAATTATAACAATAAAAATCATTGAAAATACGTATGTAAATTCAATGATTTTTTAGCTTTTTTATAAAAGAGTGAAAGTTTTGGACGCGTCCCAATTCTTTCTCTTTTTCTTATTTAATGGCTTGCACTTAATTTTATTATTAAATCCATATCATCATCTTTTGCTGCTTTATTCTTTCTAATTAGCCCACATTTTTTACATTTGAATACTATTACATAACCTTTTTTACTATCTATTTCTAGTCCTATTGGTTCTAGTATTCCATGGCACTCTTGTAGTCTATCTCCTGGGTTTATATCTACGTGTTTTGAGTGCAAACAGTGTGGGCAATGATTTCTACATGAGTAACCTAATTTTTCTACTTTTTTTCCGCAATTTTCACATATAAATTCTTCATCTATTTCTGTAAATTTACCTGCCATTTTTAATCCTTTCTGATATTTCAATTTTATATTTATGTATTAATTTAAAGTTGACTAGCAGTCGTCCACTCTTCGAAGAAATTGCTCTAAATTATATATTTATATAAGCAATTTCGTTGGAGCATGGGCGACTACTAGTCGCCCATGCATCTATTTCAAATTTTAATTTTTTATTAAAGGAGTGTCCCCAGCGTTCCGATTTCGGAACGCGAAGGGGCGTCCCTAGCGTGCTAGTCTTCGAATATGCTATTTCCTAAAAATTCTTGTAGTAATGAATTTCTTGGTATATATTCAGTATCTATTGGCTCAAAATATTTTAGGAATTTGCATAGTCTTTTTGCTTCTGAGTATTCTTCATCTTCTGGTGTTATTTGTTCGAATAATGGAAGTGCATAGTTTCTTAAGGCATTTATTTCATATATTAGTGAGGTGTTAAACATTACATCTGCATCTTCTTGATATGGGAATATATTTTTTTCTTCTCCTGCTGTTATTGAACTCCATGCTGATAATGTTCTTTTTGCATTATATCCTCTAAATTGATTGTCTCTTACTGTTCTTCTTATTATTCTTGTGTCTGTTGTTGATATTCTGTTGTAGTAGTCTATGTTTAGTACTGTTAGTGCACTTATATATATTTTAAATTTTTGTGAGCTTGGTATTGATGGTGTTAAGTTGTCATTTAAACAATGTATTCCTTCCATTACTAATACTTCATCTTCTTCTAGTTTCATAGTGTTTCCTAAATATTCTTTGTGGCCTGTTTTGAAGTTAAAGGTTGGCATTTTTATTTCTTCACCTTTTAAAAGTTTTGATAAGTCATTATTTAGTAATTTTAGGTCTACTGCTTCTAGTGCTTCAAAGTTTAGCTTTCCATTCTCATCTAATGGTGTCTCTTCTCTTTCTACAAAATAATTATCTACAGAAATTGTTTTTGGTTTTATTCCATTTAATCTAAGCTGTATTCCTAACCTTTTTGCAAATGTTGTCTTCCCTGAAGATGAAGGTCCTGCTATTAGTATTATTCTTTTTTCTTTATTTTTTGCTACCCTATCTGCTATTTGTGAAATTTTCTTTTCATGAAGAGCTTCTGATATTAGTATAAGTTCCTTTGCTTTTCCTTCACGTACTATTTTATTTATTTGATCTATATTACATATACCTAATGCTTTATATATATCATCATATTCCTCTAATGTTCTTAGCAATTTTTTTGTTTCTTCATATGGCATAATTTTATTTGGCTCTTTTTTACTTGGATATCTTATTAAAAAACCATTATTGTATTTCATTATATCAAATAATTTTATAAATCCTGTTGAAATTGGCATAACTCCAAAGAAATAGTTGTAATATCCTTCGCAAAAATATAAAGACATTTCATCTTTTTCTTTATCTTCTAATTGCGCTTTTCCTATAGTTGTATTTTCTTTTCTTAAAAACTCTATTGCTTTTTCCCTTGGTAGTTCTCTTTTTTCTATTTTAAAATTTGCATCAATTATTTCTTGCATTCTTTTTTGTACATTTTCTATCATTTCTTCAGTAGGTGTAGTATTTTTAAGTTCACATATCATACTACTTTTTAGTTGATAATTTACTGTAAGTAGTATTTCTGGATATAACTGTTTAAAAGCCATAGACATTATAAATAAAAGCCCTCTTGTATAAATTCTTGCTCCATCTCTATCAGTTATATCTAATAATTCTACTTTGTCATTATTTTGTAATTCATAATTTAAATTTTTCACTTCATTATTAACCATACATGCAATTATATTATTATTTTCTTCTATCTTTTCTTTAAAAGTATCTATTACTTTATCATTTTCGTTTATATCAACTTCCATATTTTTGTATATTATTTTCATATGTAAAAGCCTTCCTTTCTTTTTTAATTTTGTTAGTTCTTATTTTTTTCTATTTTACTAATTTATTATACCCTATTTTATATAAATGTCAACAATGCATATTTTATCACTTTTTGGAAAAAATAAAAATAAAAAAGGATTGAATTTTATGGATTTGAAAAAAGTTTTTAATAACTTATTTACTTGGCAAGATCAAGAAGAATATGATTTTAGATTACCTGAAAATTATAGTGAAAATAAAGTTTCTACTTCTGAAGAAGATGCTAATGTTGCACCTAAAAATATTTTTCCTAGTATTGAACTTAACCTTGAATATATTAAAACTAGGTACAACACTCTAATAAATAGTGATATTATTATAAGAGAGTTTAATTTATTAGCTCGAGGCAAACAATATAAAGCTTTTTTACTTTTTATTGATGGAATGGTTGATACTGATTTAATTAATAATTATGTACTTAAACCTTTAATGCTTAGAAACTCTGCTAATACTTTTGATAGTGATGAAGATAGAGTTATTTCAGAGGCTAAAACTAATAATATAACTGTTAGGAAAGTAAAAAAGTTTGATATACTTGAACACATTTCTAGTTCTTTGCTTCCTCAAAATAGTGTTTCTGAAAATGAAACTTTTGAAGAACTTATAAATGGTATAAACTCTGGAAATTGCGCTTTATTTGTGGATACTTTAAATGTAGCTTTTAATATAGATGTAAAAGGCTTTAAACAAAGAAGTGTAGATTCTCCTCAAAATGAATTAGTTATAAAAGGTCCCCATGAGGCTTTTGTTGAAAATATAAGAACTAATACTTCTCTTATTAGAAGAATTGTTAATAATGAAAATTTGATTGTTGAAAATATAGAAGTTGGTAATATTACTAAAACTAAATGTGCTCTTATTTATATGAAAGATATTGCAAGTTCTGACTTAGTTGCTGAGGTAGAATATAGGCTTAATAACTTGAAAGTTGATTCTGTTCTTTCTGCTGGTGAATTAGAACAATTAATTTCTGATAGTAATGATTTAGGACTCCCAAAAGCTCTATCTACTGAAAGACCTGACACTGCTTCTAGGCATTTGCTTCAAGGTAGAGTTATTGTTATTGTTAATGGTACACCTTTTGCTTTAATTGTTCCTGCTACTTTAGTAGATTTTTTATCTACACCTGAAGATGTTAATTTAAAACCAGGATTTGCAAATTTTTTAAAGGGTATACGTTTTTTAGCAGCTGCAATAACCTTATTACTTCCTGGTATATATGTTGCAATAACTAGCTATCATCAGGAAATTTTCCCAACTGAGCTCCTCTTTTCTATACTTGCTTCAAGGGAAAATGTACCATTCCCTGTAATTGTAGAAATTCTAGCTATGGAAATAGCTTTTGAGCTTATTCGTGAAGCATCACTTAGGGTTCCTTCCCCTATTGGTTCAACTATTGGTATAGTTGGTGCATTAGTAATAGGTGAAGCTGCTGTTAGTGCTAGTATTGTTAGCCCTACTCTTATAATTATAGTAGCAATTACCGCAATTGCCTCATCTGCTATTCCAGACTTTTCATTTGGTTTTCATTTAAGGTTATTTAGATTTTTATTTATTTTACTTGGATATATGGCTGGATTTTTAGGAATTAGTTTAGGTTTATTTGTATATATTTCAATGATAGCAAATATGAAGTCATTTGGCTTAACTACTACAATACCTTTTTCACCTTATGTACGCTCTAAAGCAAGTAAATACTTCCTTGCACCAATTTGGAAACGTGAGCATAGACCAGCTTATTTAGACCCTAAAATTTCGAAAACTCAAGATAATATCAGTATGAAATGGAGATACTAAATAATGAATAGTGAATAATTTACATTTTATTTATAAATGCAAATTATTCACTATTCATTATTACTTATCTATATATTTCGCTTGTTTTAATAATCGTAACTAATATTCTTTTTTCCCATTTTCTTAATGAAAACGTTTATCTTGTATTTTCATATTTTTTTAAAATCTCAGCTAATCCCTCTCTCATTCTTTGTGATAATAACTTTTCCTATCATACAAGAAAGTAGCTTCGCCATTCTGACGAGCACTGCTCACCCCCCTACAATTTCAACTTAAAATAGAGTACTTTCCTAGTATAGCAAAGAACCTCTATGAAATAAGAAATTATTTCATAGAGGTTCGAAATATTGGAGCAGGTAGAGGGAATCGAACCCTCGTCATCAGCTTGGAAGGCTGAGGTAATAGCCATTATACGACACCTGCATTTTTTTATTTTTCCTGTTCCTTAGGACATTTTCTATTATAGCTTTTTTAATTTCGTTTGTCAATACTTTTTTTAAAATTTTTTATTTTTTTTATTTCTATTGAATTTATTTGTGTTTTGATATACTATATATGAAGATTTAATTTATTATTTACTAAGGAGGAAAACTGATGCCTAATAAAACAAAAGATGTTGCTATTTTAAATGAAAAAGAAAATGTAGAAAAAGCATCTGTTAATAATATAAAAAGTTCTGATAAAAATAAAACAATTGGTAATGTTAAAAGTTCCAGTAAAGTAACTAAAACTACTAAATCTACTTCTAACAAAAAA
This sequence comes from uncultured Clostridiaceae bacterium, assembly GCA_948444845.1. Taxonomy (GTDB): domain Bacteria; phylum Bacillota; class Clostridia; order TANB77; family CAG-508; genus UMGS1663. The sequence goes on from CAOJVB010000022.1 coordinate 21,744, forward strand.
ACAAGTAGCTCTAAAGTTAGTAAAAAAACTTCTTCAAGTAGTGGTACTAAAAAAAGTACTTCTTCTAGAAAATCTACTAATAAAAATGTTACTGAAAAATCAAGTACATCTAATAAAAAAAGTGTTTCTAAAACTACTCGCACTTCTACTAATAAGAAAAGCAAAAAGAGCGCTCATATTTTAGAATATTATGATTTACCTTATAGATATAATGAAACTATTGTTAAAGTACTTGTTCAAACACCTAGTATCCTTTTTGTATATTGGGATATATCAGATGAGGATAAAGAAAATTATATTGCTAAATATGGAGAATACTTTTTTAATGATACTAAACCTGTTTTAATTATTTATAATGAAACTTTACATTATAGTTTTGAAGTTGATATTAATGATTTCGCTAACAGTTGGTATTTACATGTTCCAGATAGTAACTGTACTTATAAAGTAGAGCTTGGTAGAAGACCTATTAATACATATGCTAAGATTGATAATTATTTATATATATCTTCTTCAAATAATATGGATGCTCCTAATGACCATATTTTATTTGATAGTTTAAATAATAATGTTTATTTTAGAAATATAAAAACAAATATTAATTCCAAAAAAGATATTTCTTTGTCTTTATTTAAAAAAGTTGGTAAAATATATGATGTACAAGATTTTTACAAAACAATGTATAAGGATGAAGATATTGATTTTGATAGATTGAGCTTTAAAGGGGTTTCTTCGTCTTGAGAAAATATTACTTGTAATATTTTCTCAATTATTCATTATTCATCATTCACTATTCATTATTAATTTTTTAATGAATAGCGAATAATGAATAGTGAATAATGAATAATTTTTATATGAAGGAGAGTTAATTTTATGAATAAACCTAAAGGATATGTAAGCTTTGTCTTACATGCACATTTGCCTTTTATACATCACCCAGAAAGTGAAGATTATTTAGAGGAACAGTGGCTTTTTGAAGCTATTTCAGAAACCTACATTCCTCTTCTTTTAAATTTTAAAAAATTAGTGGAGGAAAAAGTTGACTTTAGAATTACTATGTCTCTTACTCCCCCTCTTCTTAATATGCTTGATAATAAGCTTTTGCAAAAAAGATATATTGCATACTTAAAAAAACACATCGAACTTGCTAAAAAAGAGATCCAAAGAACTTCTGATAATGAAAAGATTAATGAACTTTCTAAATATTACTTTGAACGCTATTCAAATGACTTACATATTTTTAAAGATGTTTATAAATGCAATTTAATAAATGGTTTTAAGTATTTTCAAAACTTAGGTGTATTAGAAATAATTACATGTGGTGCAACTCATGGGTATTTCCCTATTTTATATGTTACAGAGCAAACTGTTAAAGCTCAAATTGCAGTAGGTGTTCAAACTTATGAGAAATACTTTGGAAAGAAACCTCGTGGAATTTGGCTTCCAGAATGTGGCTATGTTCCTGAAGCTGATAAATATTTAAAAGAATTTGGAATTGAGTATGCTATTACAGAAACTCATGGTATTTTATATGCAAACCCTACTCCTATTTATGGAACATATGCACCAATAGTTTCACCTGATGGAGTTGTGTGTTTTGGGCGTGATTTAGCTTCTTCTAGGCAAGTGTGGAGTTCAATTAATGGTTATCCTGGTGATTACAACTATAGGGAATTTTATAGAGACATTGGCTATGATGCCCCTTATGATTATATAAAACCATATATTGCTTCTAATGGGGTACGTGTTCACACTGGTATTAAGTACCACAGAATAACTGGGAAAAGTGAGGAAAAAGATATTTATAATGTACAGTGGGCAAAATATTCTGCGAACAGCCAAGCTAGTCACTTTATAAACTCTAGAAAAGAACAAATTGAAAAAGCTTATTCAATTATGGATAAACCTCCTATTATACTTTGCCCTTATGATGCTGAGCTTTATGGTCATTGGTGGTATGAAGGTCCATATTGGCTATATGTCTTATTTAAAAAAATTTATTTTGACCAAAGCGATTTCAAACTTATAACACCTGGCGAATATATAGATAAATTTCCTGAAATTCAAGTGTGTACACCTTGTCGTTCTAGTTGGGGTGCAAATGGTTATAGTGAAGTATGGCTAAATGAAGAAAATGACTACGCTCATAGGCACTTACATAATGCTGGCAATAAAATGGTTGAACTTGCACACAAATTCATTGATGAACAAAATCCTATTAAAATAAAAGCATTAAATCAATGTGCTAGGGAACTTTTACTTGCACAAAGTAGTGATTGGCTATTTATAATAACTAACAAAACTATGGTTGATTATGCTAAAAAGAGAATAAAAGACCATATTGGCAGATTTAATAAACTGTATGAGCAAATTAATAATGATAGCATTGATGAGGAATTTCTAAATGCTATATATGAAAAGGATTGTATTTTTCCAGAAATTGATTATAGAATTTACTTTTAAGCCTTTTAAAAAAAGAAGTCAATGGGGACGGAGATTTTTGGCTACATTAAAAAGTAGCCAAAAATCTCCGTCCCCATTGACTTTCCCATTGACTTGCCCCATTGACTTCTTTTTGTATTTTTAAATTTGCACAAGTTTCCAAATTATAGCTTCTTTCATAAAATATGTATATCTAAAGTTTTTTAGTAGATACTATTTTTGAAAGGGGATTTTTTTCACATATGAAATCTTTTTGTATAAAAACTAATAATATCAAAATAAAGGATTATCTACTAAATAGTTTGGCATCTACTGACTTTGAAAATATTTATTATATAAATAGAAAATTCAAGTTATATGAAAATGTTATTGTTCATTATACAGGTGAATTAGAATGTGATTTTCTTAATATATTATCTAACATTATTTCTGATTGTATACTTGTATTTTTTGAGCCTTTTTTAATAAAAAGAAGCCTAAACTTTAATTATTTTTATTTTGATAATTTTGAAAAGAAACTGATTGAAGAAAATTGTTATAGTTATATTGCTTCAAATGAAGACGATACTTTAAAGTTTAGAAAAGACGAAATCTGGACAAATGTTTTAAAATACATTTCTGAAAATAAGGCTATGGTGTTAGATGGTTTTGTTAATTTTAGACTTGATAATTATTTAGAAACTATTAATGATATTGTTGACTATTCTGTTAATAAATATATTGTTGAAAAAGAATATACTGAATTTATAAATCTGTTAAAGTTGTATATAGATTCTAAAGAACCTGAGGCCGAATCGGTTCACCTTATATATACAAATGGCGAATCTATACTGCTAGATTCAAATAGAAATATTATATCACTTACCGATAAAATTTTTGAAGCCAAATATTTGTCAGACATATCTTTTTCTTCAAATGATTATGCTTTAAATGCTCTTTTAAGTCTTTTACCAAAAAGGATTGAAGTTCATATTATTGGATATGAAGATGAGTTTATTAACACATTAAAACTAATTTTTGGTTCACGCATTTTTATATGTAGAGATTGCAATATTTGTAGAACTTATAAAATTTTAGCTAATAGTAATATTAAAACTTAAAATCAATGGTAATGGAGACTTTTTGCATATTTAAAATGTGTAAAAGCTCTATTACCATTAATTTTTTATATACCATGAAAGTACTTTTATTCTTATTAATTTTGATTGTAGGGACAGCTAGTAGGTCGTCAACGTGGCGAAGCCACTTTTGTTCTTTAAGTTATTCTATATTATCTAGTCCGCCTTCTATGTTATATAATTCTCCATATCCTTTTTTAGAAAGTATATTTATTGCTTTTCTGCTTCTGCTCCCACTTTGACAATATACTATTATTGGATTATTTCTATTTGGAATTACTTTCTCAATTTCTTCATTTATATCATATACTGGTATATTTATACTTCCATTTAAATGCCCTTCTTTATATTCTTGTTCACTTCTTACATCTAGTAGTATACATTGATTATTACCTTCTAATAATATTTTTGCATTTTTGTAGTCTATATCATTTTCTGGCTTACAGCCTCTATATTTTTTAAATAATTTATATATTTTCATTTTCAATTCTCTCCTCTTTTCTATCTATTAAAAACAATTTATAGTGAATTCTTATTAAAACAAGTTAACTTATTTTAAACCTCTTTTTCTTTAATTTTAAATACAAAAATGGACATATCTAATATATTATATTAAATATGTCCATTTTTGTGTATTATATACTTATTTCTTTTTTGGTTCACTTTCTATTTTTGTTTGTTTATTTTCTAATTCATTAAATATTGCAAATGTTATTACTACATATATTGCCATAGCCATTGGAATACTTAAGTCATTTACTTGCAACCTTGTAATTGCCAATATACTTACATATAAAGCTTCAGCAATTATATTCATCCCTATTATTTTTGCTAACACTTCGAAAATGTTTATTTTTCTAAACCTTATTCCTGCATATACTATTATAATTATTAGTGATATTGCTATTGGGAAAATGTATGGTTTCACTATGTCACTTATTTTTAGGTTTCCATTTTCAGTTATAATTAAGTCTTTTACTTCATTTGATATTCCATATGCTTCATTTATTTTTGTATTTATTTGCTCTATTTGTTCATCTGTTATCTCTCTTACTATTATAGAAACTATTTCTTCATATAGTTCTACTTTTTGTACTTGTATTTCTTTATTTCCTATTACTTCTTTTACTATTTGTTTTATATTATTTAAGTCAAATTCTTTTCCAAGATTTATTTCTATTTGCTTATTTATTGAATATTTAAGACCTACATTTAAGCCTTTAACTCCTGTTATAATTGCTCCTATTAGTATAATACATGCAAGAATTATATATATTATTTTTTTATTTTTCATATTCTATTTTCTCTCCTTAGTTTTTATTTGCTTCCTAATAATGCTTTTGTAATGCTCAAGTTATATATTAAACTTATTGCTACTCCCCAGAACATTATCATTCCAAAACTAAATATAGGTAACCAGTTATTAAATGTAAATACTACTGCAATTACAAATACTGGTACTAATGTTAGTACAAATTTCAAAATTTCTTTTTTGAATGTTTCTTTTTCACTATTTAATATTTTTAATGTTAATATATAATTTAGTATTGTAGATATTACTACTGCTATTATTCCATTTACTGTTATAGCTACATTTGTATATCTTAAAACTAATGTTAGTATTGCAATATAACCTATTAGTGATATTGATGCCAATATTCCTCTTTCTTTATATTTTATTATTGCATATATCATTAAAGCAGTTACTATTATAATACTTAATGATACAAATATTGCTATATTTTGGTTTGTTATTTCTGATGCTATATATTGATTCTGATTAATTTGGTAAACTACTGGCATTTTTCCATTATTTAATAAAGCTGCTAAATTGTTTGCCCTTGTTAAACTTTCTTGTAACTCTTGTGTTGTTGCACTTGCTGAGCTTGTACCTACTGATAATTGCAATATACCATTTGAAATTTCTTCATCAAAGTATGTTGTTAGTATTGGTGAGTCATCTATATTTAATGCTATTTGTTTTTTTATAGTTTCTTCTTCTCCAGTTTCTTCATTTGTTTGCTTTACTTCTCTATACATATTGGTTATATTTTTAAATTTTTCTGCGCCTTCTTTATTAAATTCTATATTTACAAATATTGTTGTTGTTCCTGTTTGTGTTTGCCCATATCCTGCTCTTGCTGATTTTAGGTCTTCATTTGTCATTAGTACTTGCTTTGTATCATTATCTACAATTTCAAATTTACCTTGATACGCAACTTGTGCAACTATTATATCTGTATTATCATTTTCTGGTATATTTATTGTAATATTACCATTAGTTTCATTTAGTCTAATTTCATAATCATTTACTGCCATTGTTTTTAGTCTTTTTTCTAATATATTCTTTACAGTTTTATAATTATCACTTGTTAGTACTGTTTCTTCATTAATAACTTTTTCCTCTTGTCTTTCTACTGTAGTTGTAGTATCATTACTTGCTATTTCTTTTCCATCTTTATCATATTTTATAGTTCTCTTTGAAGTATTTACTGCTAATTGTATTATTCTAGAACCTTCTAAATCCATTCCTAGTAAGTAATTATTAACTTTATTTACCATTCTTCCTTTATCTAAAACGTAAATTCCCATAAAAGATATTATTGATAATAATATAATTATTAATATTATTAAAGATAATTTTAATTTTTTATTAATTTCAAATTTCATTTTTATTTCCTCCAATTTAATTTTTGCTCTTGTATTTAATTCTATTTGTAAACTATATTATCCTATTAATTTTATATAATATGCTTACTTTCATTTTTATAAGTTATAATAATTTTGTTCCATTTATAACTAATTCAAACCAAATATTTAAAAATTTTGCTGCATATTTACTCATCATTGTTCTATCCATAAAGATTTCAAAATAATCTAAAACAGGGCATATATTTGTATCTATGGTTAGGTCTAAAGTTGCTATTCTATTTTCACTATCAATTTTAAATTCTGAATTTGTTACTGCATAATTTACTTTATCGTGTTTATCAAATGTAGGCATATTTGTGTTTACTACTCTATCTCTATGAGCATCTGATTTATCTGCAAGTATTAGTGCTGCTGATATATCGTTTACTGCGGTTCCCGTTTGTTCATCATGGTTACCTATTGCCATCATTATTTCTGTTCTGTCTTGAACTGGCATTTTCATATCTTTTAATATTTGATATGCTAGTATTGCTCCTGAGTGTGCATGATAGGCTCTATTTACACAATTTCCTATATCATGCATATAACCCGCTATTCTGGCTAATTCAACCCTTTCTTTAGGATAACCTAAAGTTTCTAAAATTCTACCTGCTCTACTTGAAACAATAGATACATGTCTTACTGAATGTTCTGTATAGCCTATAGCCTTCATTTGCTTTTGGGCACTAAGTATAAGTTCTTGTACCTCTTCATTCTTTTTAATATCTTCTAACGTTATCATATGTTCCTCCATTACTATTTAATAATGATATATTAAAACACAAAAAAATTCAACCATTTTTTACAAATTGATTGAATTTTTTATTTATTATTTGTTACAGTTTATAGTCCTAAAAATAGTTTTTGTATACTTTAGGATCTAACACCCTATTTTAGGTATTCATTCTTCGAAAGCTTTTTCTTACTTTTTTATTTTCAAATTAATATTTAAGAGTATTAACAATTTCTACAAATTATATTTCATTATGTATCTATTATTTTAGATTTACTCCTATTATACCACCTATCATTCCCATTATAATACTAACTAATATCATAATAGTACTGTACAAATTAATTTTAAAACCTTTTCCTACTATGCTTGATATTAAATATATAGTTATAATATATATTAGACCAACTAAAAAGCCATTTATTAATCCATTTTTCTTTATTTTTAATGTGCTAATACTACTACCAACTAAAATACTAATTCCTGTAATTACTATTATAACTGGTGTTATAGTGTTTTCCTTAAGTTCTGTATATGTTAAAAGTATTGCAAATATTAGTAGCAATATTATAGTCAATATTATAGCACTAATGCTACCCTTTACTATTCTTATCATATTTTTAGAAAATTCACTTTCTTTAATATTTTCCAATTTTAACTCCCCTTTTCTTTTTTATAATAAAATAGTATTCTTATATTTAATATTTAGAACATAAATGTATAATGTTACATTTTTTATTGTTGTTTATTCAAGTGATATTTTTACACACAAAAATGCTAGCTCATTATTAGAGCTAGCATTTTTAAGATTAATTATAAATCTTTTTTTAGGTTTACTTTCGCTTCTATAATAGAAGCGAAAGTTTAATTTTATAATTCACTTTCTTTTTTACGTCTCTTATGTGTAATCGCTATACAGCCTGAAGACAAAATTACTAACACATAAGGCAAGCTGTTTTTTCTTTGTTCACCTGTTCTTGGTACTTTTGCCTTCTGATCTTCCTCTGTATCTATTGTCATAGATGGAGCATGATCATTAGGGCATGGTACTATTGGATCTCTTTCTTCTGTATTAACACCATTGTTTATTATGACTGTTTGAGTACTTTCAGAATTGCTTTCTGAATTGGTTTGATTGGTTTGACTTGAGCTATCTGAGTTACTTTGACTTGAACTGCCTGAATTGCTTTCATTTGAAGGTTTATTAGGCTTATTAGGTTCGCTTTGAGAAGATTTCTTTTTAAAGTATAATTTCAAAGTTGTTGAACCATCTTTTGCTACAACATCTCCCAAATTGTTCTTTGGATTGTTACTATCGAAAGTATATCCTTTCACAATTTTGTCAGATTCTGTTACCTGCACCTTTTCACCTACATTTGCACTTCTTGTCTCTGAATTTTTAATAGCCTTACCCTTCGTGTCATACCACTCAACCCTATAAGTAACTTCTTCATTGGAAGGTTCTTCTGTTGAAGGTTCCTCTGTTGAAGGCTCTTCTGTTGAAGGCTCCTCTGTTGAAGGTTCTTCTGTTGAAGGTTCTTCTGTTGAAGGTTCCTCTGTTGAAGGCTCCTCTGTTGAAGGCTCTTCTGTTGAAGGCTCCTCTGTTGAAGGCTCCTCTGTTGAAGGCTCTTCTGTTGAAGGCTCTTCTGTTGAAGGCTCTTCTGTTGAAGGCTCTTCTGTTGAAGGCTCCTCTGTTGAAGGCTCCTCTGTTGAAGGCTCTTCTGTTGAAGGCTCTTCTGTTGAAGGCTCTTCTGTTGAAGGCTCCTCTGTTGAAGGCTCCTCTGTTGAAG